>JASJGT010000187.1:0-17352 GCA_033791405.1 Desulfuromusa sp. | reverse complement strand
GACTAGAGCCGATGAAGATATGAAAAAGCTACGCTCGCAAAGTTTGAAAAGTTTGGGGCGATTTTTTGCCTCGATGTGATTTTATTTGGAGAAGTAGATGCCCCCTATGTTGAAAATTGTAACTATTGTACTGACATTTTTGCTCTTTGCGTGTGTTCCAGTCAAGCAGGAGTCGCAGCAAGATTATCACCAAGCAGATGTCCACTACAAAATGGCACTGGCTCATCTGCAGGCCGAAAATCCAACTTTGGCATTGAAAGAGTTGTTGATTGCTGTTAAGCAGAATCCGCAAAACAGTTCCATCCAAGTTGCTTTGGCGCAAACCTATCAGCGTAAAAAAGCCTATCCTCAGGCTGAAACACATTATTTAAAAGCCCTGAAACTCTCTGATAATGATCCGCGCTACCAAAATAATATTGCGACTCTTTATCTGGATATTAAAGAGTGGGACAAGGCGATTAATTATTTTGATAAAGCCTCAAAAAATCTTTTGTTTGTCAACGCACATGTTGCGATGGTGGGTAAGGGATATGCCTATTTCAAAAAAATGGATTACCCTGCTGCACTGAATTGTTATAACGAAGCGATACAGCTTGCTCCCCGTTACTCTTCTGCCTATTTTCTTAAAAGTGAAGTCTATCATACTCTAGGCGATGTCGAGTTGGAGAAGACGGCACTTCAGCGTGCGATAGAGCTTGCGCCGCAGTTTATTCAGGCACGTTATCAGCTCGCTGTTCTGCTGTTGCAGGAGAACTCATTGGAAGAGGCTACTCAACAGCTTGAAGTTATTCTAGAGTTTTCACCAACTTCAGAATTAGGCAGCAAGGCGCGGAAACTGTTGAACTCGTTACCCCCCTCTTGATCCTATTTTAATAGATATCTCTTTTTCAATTCAACTTTTAAATTTAAAATAACACTGATAAATCAGCATGTTAAGATTTATTAGGAGTACTTGACAGATTGCTTCCTACTGTTACAATTAACAAAACAGCTTGTTGCAGAGGTAGCAATGGAAAGAGTTTTAGTCGTTGATGATGAAGAAAATACCCGTATTGGCTTAGTTAAGCTGCTCTGCCATGAGGGTTATCATACCGAAGCTGTTGCCAATGGTTCTGAAGCTCTAGAATATCTGAAGAATATAATGGTTGATCTGGTTATTACTGATATCAATATGCCTGAAATGAATGGTTTAGTTTTTCTTAGTGAGTTGAACCGCAGCCATCCTAAGATGAAAGTTGTGATTATGACCGCTTATGGTGGAATTGGTTCCTATTTGGAAACGGTGAACCTTGGCGCTCTGGAATATTTGTATAAACCGGTTAAGTTGCATGATTTAAAATTGATTATCAGTAAGGCTTTTAACCAAACAAGCTCGTTGGGGGGCTTTTCAGCTCTATCATAACAGGAGGTGACTATGACTAAATTCTCTACCATTTTAGCTGCTATCGATTTTTCCGATAGTTCTAATAATGCTTTTGAAATGGCACTATCAATGGCAAATAGTTTTTCAGCGCGGTTGCTGGTGCTGCATGTGATTAATGAACCCGTTGATCTGCGTGGTTTCTATGTTCCCCATATTTCCTTTGAGAGACTAGAAGAGGAGATTGAAGAAGGGGCACAGAAAATGATGGAAAGTTTTTGCCGGCAGAATATTCATGATTTTAAGAATTTCGAATCTCTGATTGTCGCAGGTTTGCCATATGAACAGATTATTGCCCAGGCTGAAGAAAAATCTGCGGACTTGATTGTGATTGGAACTAATGGCAGGACAGGGTTGGATCACGTTTTGTTTGGCAGTACGGCAGAGAAAGTGGTGCGTAAATCAAGGGTGCCTGTCTTAACTGTGAGGTTGGAAGAAGATTAGAATAAACGGTTTATCTTTAAATTTTAAAAAAGCAGCCATATGGCTGCTTTTTTATTATGAATTTTGTGTTTATAATGATGCTTGTTTTGCAGTGAAATCATAAAATAGTGAGGGGTTTTCTCAATGCCTGTCCATCAAAGCCGCTTTGCCGGCGAAAAAATTCTTATAGTTGATGATGAAGAAGTTATTGTTGAATTATCGGGGTTGTTGCTAAAAAAACGTGGCTTTATCGTTTTATCTGCACACAATGGCGAGCAGTGTTTGCAGATGGTTGCGGAACATCAGCCCGCTCTGGTCTTACTTGACTATATGATGCCGGTAATGAGTGGTCTTGATGCCCTTAAACAAATTCGCAGCCAGTATCCTGATACCTATGTTGTGATGTTTACCGGGAAGGGAAATGAAGAGGTTGCCGTTGAGTTGATGCGAGCTGGTGCAGCAGATTATCTGCGTAAGCCTTTTGCGACTGGCAGCCTGCACAAACGGATTGATGCTGTTCTCTCAATAAGACAGGTTGAGATTGAAAACCGTGAGTTACTCAAAGAGCGTGAATCTTTACAGCATGAGATTGAGCAATGGAACTCCAAGCTGGAACAGCGAGTGCGCGAAAAAAGTCTTGAGCTGGAAAGGGCACATAAAGAAATAGTCCAGTCTGAAAAGCTGGCTGCACTTGGGCATCTGTCAGCAGGAATGGCACATGAAATACGTAATCCATTGAATTCAATAAATTTATTTGCTCAGATACTTTTAGCAGCCAAAGGCTTGGATACAGAAAATAAAGGTTATGCGCATAAGATTGCCCAGGAAGTAGAACGGATTGATGGAATCCTGGTACAGATGCTTTCAGCCAGCCCTGGTGATAACAAAAACCAGAATTGGGTTGATTTAAAACATGTAATCGACAAAGTCCTCAGTGATTATCAGATCCGCATGAATCGGCAAAAGATCAAACTAGAACTTGATATGGTGAGTCAGATACCGTTGATTCGATCTGACTCATATGAAATAGAGCAGATCTTTAATAATCTAATCAGCAACTCACTCTGTGAAATGACTGATGGGGGAACCTTGTCAATTTCCTTGCATGCTGATGTAGAACATTTTTCCATCAAGATTTCTGATACAGGCTCTGGTATCCCAAACGCTAACATTTCACGAATTTTCGATCCTTTCTTTACCACAAAAGATAAGGGTACAGGTTTTGGGCTCTCAGTTGTTTTACGAGTTGTCAAAAGTTTGGGTGGCAAAATAACTGTTGATAGTCCACCCGGTTCGGGGGCTTGTTTTCTGATTGAATTACCACTCCATCCAGACTCGGTTCATTAAAGATTATGACATTGAAGCTGCGAGAAATAGCTCTCCATCTGGACGAGAGTGAGGATTTAATTCCAAGTAAAATTGCCACAATTTTAAGTTTTGATGTGCAAAATATTGATTGCTGGAAAATTGTGCGTAAAGGGATTGATGCACGACGTAAGCCCGATGTGCTGCGTGTTTATACCGTTGAATTCAGTTGTGCGGACGAATTTGAACTGCTCCAGAATAATCCCCATATCACCACTTTGACCGAAGTTAAAAATAAACCATTACTTGAACTTTGTTCATGCAAAATTCAATCGAAGATTCTGGTTGTTGGGATGGGACCGGCAGGACTTTTTGCTGCATTATCCCTGGCAGAAGCCGGTGGGCAAGTTAGTTTGATCGAACGGGGGCGACCGGTTGCTGAACGATTGCAGGATGTTAATAATTTTTGGTCTGGAAATGAGTTGAAGAGCGAAAGTAATATTCAGTTTGGTGAGGGGGGGGCTGGTACGTTTTCGGACGGAAAATTGAGCAGCCGTTTAAATCATCCCGCTATCCGCTACGTTTTGGAACGCCTGGTTGAGTTTGGAGCCCCCGAAGAGATTCTCTGGCAGGCAAAACCCCATATTGGTTCTGATCGATTAAGGGGAGTGTTAGTTAATTTTCGGCAGCATCTTCTTTCCCTCGGTGTCGATATCCAGTTTTCCAGCCGTCTAACTGACTTCGAAATGATAGATCAGCAAATACGTGCGGGAATAATCAACGATTTGGAGCGGATCGAATGTAATCAAATAGTTCTAGCCACCGGTCATAGTGCCCGTGATACATATCAGTTGCTGGCAGATAAAAATGTTATCCTTGAGCCGAAACCTTTTGCAATAGGGTTGCGGGTTGAGCATCCACTTGAATTGATTAATCAGATTCAGTACGGTATGCAGAGTCACCCACAACTTCCGAGTGCAGATTACCGGTTAGCATGGAATAACCCGGAAACAGGACGGGGCGTTTATTCTTTCTGTATGTGCCCTGGTGGGATGGTTGTTAATGCTTCGTCTGAGCCAGAGGGGCTTGTTGTGAACGGGATGAGTGATTATAGTCGCGCTGCATCCAAATCCAACAGTGCCTTGGTTGTATCTGTGACCCCGGGTGATTTTTCGACGACCGATGTGCTGGCCGGTATCAACTGGCAGCGTAAGTGGGAACATGCTGCTTATCTGGCTGGGGGCTCAAGTTGGCATGCTCCTGCTCAACCGCTTTTGGAGTTTCTTAAGGGGCGCGGGGGCAATTTGGACTCCTCGTGCCAACCCCAGGTTGTCCATGCTGACCTGAACACATGTCTGCCCGATTTTGTTACAAAAAATCTGCGGCAAGCATTGCCTATTTTCAACCAGCGGATGCGTGGTTTTGTCGGACCGGAAGCAACTCTCATCGGGGTTGAAACTCGCACCTCTGCACCGCTGAGAATTGTTCGTGATCAACATGGTGAGTCGGTCAGTCATAAGGGGTTATTTCCGGCAGGTGAAGGGGCAGGTTATGCCGGGGGAATTATGAGTGCGGCAATTGACGGCCTGAAAGCAGCAATAGCTATTAGCAACACAAACGGAATTTTTTGAAAAGAGGATGTTTTGAACGAGAATATGCAAAAGACTATTTATGTCAATCAGCTTAAAGAGCGCGACCGGGTTGAATCAATTTTTCTGGTGCGGGATAAAATTACCGCAATGGCTAAAAATGGTAAGCCCTATATGACCTTGAAAATGATGGACCGAACCGGCGAGGTTGAGGGGCGGATCTGGGATCAGGTTGATCGGTTCTCCAGTCAATTTGAGAAAAATGATTTTATTCTGGTTAATGCCAAGGCGAGCGTTTACATGGGGAAAATGCAGCTGATTGTCCAGGATTTAAAGAAAATTGAGGAGAGTCAGATCGATTTGGGTGATTTTCTACCGGTTTCGCAACGCCCAACAGCGGAGATGCGCAATGAACTTGACAGTGTATTGGAATCCCTGACCAATCCACATATTGAGGCATTGCTCAGGGCTTTTTTTGACGATCCAGAATTCTTCTCTCTCTACAGTAAGGCGCCGGCTGCGAAAGCTATGCACCATGTTTTTCTTGGTGGTTTGCTGGAACACTCCCTTGCCGTTGTCGGGTTGGCTGTCGATGTCTCAGCTCGCTATCCGCAGGTGAATCGTGACTTATTAATCTGTGGCGCATTGCTCCATGATGTTGGTAAGGTCAGCGAACTGTCATATCAGCGTTCATTCGATTATACCGACGAAGGGAAATTACTCGGCCACATAATTCTCGGGGTGGAGATGGTTGAAGATCGAGTTCGGCAGATTGCTGATTTTCCTGCTGAATTGTCTATGTTGATCAAGCATCTGCTCCTTTCTCATCATGGTCAATACGATTTTGGTTCTCCGAAACGGCCAAAATTTCTTGAAGCAGTTATCCTGAACTTTATTGACGATCTGGATTCAAAGATTAACGGCGTACAGACTCATATCGATAAGGAACCGAATAAAGAGGGAAATTGGACTAATTATCATCGCCTTTATGATCGCTATTTTTATAAAGGATCTGTTTCACAACCGCTGCAAGAGCAGGTTGCCGGATCTTCTCCAGTAGTGGCTGCTCCAACGTCACTACCGGTTCCCAAAAAAACGATCAACAAGGACCGTAAAAAATATGATAAGCCTCTCGGTGCAACCTTGGGGGATCAACTGAAGGAGAAAAATATGGATCTTTTTTCCGTCATAACTGAAAAAGGGGAAAACTCTTGATACTTGATACCTTGCCAACCGGGCCACTTGAGGTAAATTGTTATATCATTGGCTGTGAAGAAACTCGAGAAGCTGCTGTCATAGATCCAGGCGGTGACGTTGACCGTATCCTGCAACTATTGAGCAAACATAAATTGAATGCTGTCAAGGTCATCAACACTCACGGCCATTTTGATCATATTGGTGGAAATCGTGCATTGTTGGAGGCAACAGGGGCTGAGTTGATCATTCATCAGGATGATCGCCTTTTACTTGATCACGCAGGAACGCATGCAGCAACTTTTGGACTGCGTGCAGACCCTTCTCCTGCGCCAACACGTGAACTTGTCGGTGGCGAGACGTTGCAACTGGGAAAATTGTCACTACAGGTGATCCATACTCCTGGCCATTCGCCAGGTGGAATTTGTCTCTATGTTGATGATATTCTGCTCGTGGGTGACACGTTGTTTGCCGGTTCTATCGGCCGCACTGACCTGCCGGGTGGTGATCATCAATTGTTGATCAGTAGTATCAAAGAAAAGTTATTGCCACTGCCGGAAGCAACCAGAGTTTATCCCGGTCATGGACCGATGACGACCATTGGTCAAGAAAAGCTGTATAATCCGTTTTTAAGCTGAGGAGTAACGTATGCTGCAGGGGAAAAGTATTGTTCTTGGAGTGAGTGGCGGAATTGCTGTTTATAAAGCGGTTGAACTGTTGCGACTGTTGACCAAGGCGGGGGCTGATGTTCACGTCATCATGACTAAAAATGCTCAGGAATTTGTTGCACCTCTGACTTTTCAAACCCTGTCAGGCCATCCAGTCCATACCGATCTATTCAATCTTTCTCAAGAACAGGAGATCGACCATATTTCCCTTGCTGACCGTGCTGATCTGTTTATTCTGGCACCGGCCACGGCTAATTTGGTCGGAAAAATTGCCCAGGGGCTTGCCGATGATCTGTTGACGACAAGTGTTATGGCAACCAAGGCACCGGTTTTGATTGTTCCGGCAATGAATAGCAATATGTATGAAAATCCGATCTATCAGCACAATCAAACGTTTTTGTCTGATTCCGGTTTTTTTATTCTCGAACCAATCAAGGGAGCTTTGGCTTGTGGTTGGGAAGGTCAGGGCAAGTTGCCCGACCCAACAGTTATTTTTGATGCTGCCGAATCGCTGTTGACCCCCAAGGATCTGGTTGGTTGCAGTGTTCTGGTCACCGCTGGGCCAACCCGTGAAGAGATTGATCCGGCCCGTTATATCTCCAATTATTCTTCAGGGAAGATGGGTTTTGCCGTCGCTGCTGCTGCTCAGCAGCGTGGTGCGCAAGTTGTTCTGATTGCCGGACCCACGAATCTGACCGTGCCGGTTGGAGTGCGCTGTGTACCAATTTTCTCTGCCGAAGAAATGCGTTCTGCGGTCTATGCTAACCTGGCAGGTGTTGATGTGGTGATTAAAGCTGCTGCCGTTGCTGACTACCGCCCAGTTGATCGATCAACGCAAAAAATGAAAAAAACAACGGATAAATTAACTTTAAAACTGGAAAAGAATCCCGACATTCTTGCCGAGATTGGGCAACAGAAAGAGGGGCGAATTCTTGTCGGTTTTGCTGCTGAAACCGAAAGACTATTAGCTCATGCTGCAGAAAAGCTAAAAAAGAAAAATCTGGATCTGATTGTTGCTAATGATATTACTCGGGAGGGTGCAGGATTTGACGTGGAAACAAATATTGTCCGGTTGCTGCATGCCAATGGGCGGGTTGAAGAATTGGAACTGATGAGCAAGGTAAAGGTTGCACAACAGTTATTGGAGCGGGTAGTCGCCTTATGGAAGGCTAAATAACTGTAAACAACGGCAAAATTTCATCAGGATCGGTGATTCCCAACTTAAAGCGATTGCGCAGTTCCTTGAGAATTAAATCTGAATCCTCTTGGAGTAGTTTTCCATCAAGCCAAAGATGGTTCATGTTTTTTCTGATTAAATTCGCAGCAGTCAAAGCCCGATCTCCTGTGGGGTCAGCATTCCAATAAGAACTGTTTTCATCGCCAAGAATACCGTTTACGGCTTCAAGCCCCATTTTCATGTATTCGTTATGTTCCTCTACGTCAAATTTCCATTTTGACCGTTTTGAAATCGTGTTGATGAGTTTGTGCCAGTTTTGGAGCCGAGTGATCAACATCATTGAATTGAAAATTCTTTTGTTGGTACGAAAAGAGAAGATCGTGTCCGCCAGAATTTTGTTCAGCATCTTGTCCAGCTGGCGATTGTCCCGTTTTGCCAGTTGTTGTGCAGTTGCCCAAGTTTCGTCTCGGACTCCGATATCAGCACGAATTTCCCAGTAGGCATGATTTAGCAGCACCGAATTGTAGGTCATCGTTAATTTGTAAGGGACAAAATAATTATGGGCGATGGTATCTGCTGCCAGGTGAGCCAGATATCCATAAGCACAGGCTTCTGCCGCAGGACTTTCTTTTTTGCCCTGTTCGAGAAGCTTGCGACCGATGCTCCAGTTGTGGCAATGTCTCAGATGGTGGGTGTGTTTTTTCCCCAGAGTAATATCTGCGGCAATGCACCCGTAGAGGAAATCCATAGATTGAGTTGCTAAGAGTGCCTGCAGTGCTGCCGGTAAAGCCTCAGGGGCTGCCAGTAGCCGCAGACCCAGCCCTAAATGAACCCCAGCGCCCCAAGCGAATGCATCGGCGGGGAATAATAATAGTACGATTAAAAATATGAAAAGGCGGTACATGTCGTCTCCGAGGTTGAATATTGATGTCTGATAAATTATACCACGAATGCCATGAAATAATCTCGCAAGGAAAAGCAATTCTTGAAGATTTACAGCAGTGGGGATTCGAATCGGTTGTGCCGCTTCTCGCTGAAGAACCTGTTGCTATTCCTGTTCAATTGCAGAAAGGGGTAGCAGTTCCTGATCGATCCAGGTCTTTGGCAGAGTTGGAATCTAGTCTGGTAGATTGCAGGCTCTGTCCCCTTGCGGAAAATCGGAATAATATTGTTTTTGGTGCCGGAAGCCCACAGGCCCGACTGGTGTTGGTTGGCGAAGCTCCCGGACGTGAGGAGGATGAAACTGGCATCCCATTTGTCGGAGAAGCGGGGCGATTGTTGGAGAAAATCCTTCTGGGGATGCATCTTTCTCGTGACGAAGTCTATATCTGCAATGTCCTCAAATGTCGTCCACCAGATAACCGTGATCCACAACCGGATGAAATTGCCGCCTGTGAGCCATTTTTGAAACAACAACTGGCACTGATTCAGCCGGAAGTGATTGTTACCCTTGGCCGTTTCGCAGCGCAAGAGCTATTGAAAACAACCAAGCCAATCGGAAAATTGAGAGGGCAATGGCACGAATATGAGGGGATTCCACTGATGCCGACTTTCCATCCTGCCTATTTGTTGAGAAATCCGTCAGGGAAGAGACCTGTTTGGGAGGATATGAAGCAAGTGATGCAGCGGTTGAATCTGACTTGATTCAGGCAAAAACATTGAGATAGGTCCCCGGATGGGGGATATCCAGCGGTGCCATTTGATATTTATTGATGATTGAGTGGATATTCTGATCTATTTCAGGCTCTTGCAGAGGGGAGGCCATTTCCGGCTCCAAAGTTAGATTCAAATCCTGGCATTCCTGTTGTAAAGTTATGGCGTCAGGATTGTACAAATCAACATATTCTGCATCAATAACTTGGGCAGATGCTGTATTTTTGCTGTAACTATCCTTGGCTTGCTGGATTCTTTGTCGTGTTTCTGCTTGATCTGCAGGAGATACACGGGTGCCCGGAGCTGACAGCTTTGGTTGCTCTGAAATATATGAGTTGATGATATGCATGTAAATCACTGTCTTTGTTATATTTAGAACAGTTAGTTCTTACTCATTGTGTTAACTATAGAAAAAACAGTGATTTTTTGCAAGGGGCAAAGCCGCAAATTAATTTATGAATCCGCAGCCTGGAGAGGTTTTTGTGCCAGTTACTTCGCTTCTGGTTCAACTTTGACCCGTTGCCACCCTTTGGCTTTCATGCAAACCTGAAAAAAACGCTCTAAATCATCCTGCTGTTGCATAAATCTGTAATGATGGTATCCACGGAAAAAAGGTCTGCGGTATCTGTCGCGATAGTAGGGGGCATAAAAAGGGTAATTATATATGTAATTCATGTCATAAAAGGCATAGAAATAATTGATTTGTGCCACTTCTGTTTGAGCCAGTTCGCGACATTCTTTCCGGTCTTTCAGGAGTTGAAGCTCGCCCTGTTTGTCAGGATGCTGCCAGACCCAATAACTATTACTGACACAGCCGCAGAGCAGCAATAGCGCAAAAATAGCGACCAATCGTAAAAAATATTTATTCCTGTCTGGTTTTCTTTGTCTCATGTTCCTATTATAGCCGATGTTATAATCTAATTTTGTCAATCTCGACAATTTATTTGAAATAAGAGATAGCTATGCGCATTCTCCATACCTCTGATTGGCACTTGGGACGTCAATTTCATAATCAATCTCTGCTGGAAGACCAACGTTATGCGTTGGAGCAGATTTGTACGATTGTTGCAGAACATCAGGTTGATGTTGTGATTGTTGCAGGTGATATTTATGACCGCTCTGTTCCTCCGGCTTCTGCAGTTGAACTGCTGGATGAAACAATTGACCGGATATGCCACGACTTGCAGGTACCGATGATCATGATTGCCGGGAATCATGATAGTCCGGAACGGTTGGGGTTCGGTGCCCGGCAATTGGCGACTGCTGGCTTACATGTTGCCGGAACCTTATGGAAAAAACCGCAAAAAATTATTCTGCAGGATCGGCAAGGAGAGAAGGTTGCTTTCTATCCACTTCCTTATGTTGATCCGGCAACAGTGCGTAATCTGCACGCGACCGATGTCACGACCCATGAAGAAGCCCTGAGCTATCTGATTGACCTGATTCATGCTGAACGGGAGCCGGATTTACCGGCTGTTGCCATTGCCCATTGTTATCTTTCAGGTGGAGAAGCCTCCGAATCGGAACGTCCTCTCGCCGTTGGTGGTGTCGAGTATGTTTCGCCACAACTGTTTGAAGATTTTTCTTACGCAGCTCTGGGGCATCTGCATGGACCACAGTTCAGGGGAGCTGAAAAGATTCGTTATTCTGGTTCGCCACTTAAATATTCTTTTTCGGAAGAGCAACAGAAAAAATCGATAACACTGATTGACCTGTCATCTCAAAATGATCTTTCAATTAAAAAAATACCTGTAAAACCAATAAGAAATATGCGAACACTTAATGGCTCTTTTGAAGAAATACTCCATGCTGGTAGCAGTGATTCCCATCGAGAAGATTATCTACGCATTCAGTTGACCGATACCCAAGCTATTCTTGATATCATGAATAAACTACGCGATGTTTTTCCCAATGTCCTTCACCTTGAACGGCCAGGACTGCTTGCTCACAGGTCACTCAAAGTCGATCGAGAACAATTGAAAAAGGGTGAACTTTCGATGTTTCAGGATTTTTATCAACAAATTACTGATGAAAATCTGACCACAGAACAGGAGAAGATAATCAGTCAGGAAATAGAACAGTTGCACCGGGAGAATTCCTGAAATGCGGCCATTATCATTAAAAATGACGGCATTTGGACCTTTTCCAGGAACTGAAGTGATTGATTTTTCCGCTCTTGGTGAGAATCCTCTGTTTCTGATTAATGGACCGACAGGCTCTGGGAAAACCACAATTCTGGATGCTATCTGTTTTTCTCTGTACGGAAAAACCACCGGAGACGAACGGGACGGTGCACAGATGCGCTGCGATTTGGCTTCTGCCGAACAGTTGTGTGAGGTTAGTTTTGAATTTGAGTTAAATGGTCAAAAGTTTCAAATCCGCCGGGTACCGGAACAGCAGCGGCCTAAAGCGCGTGGTGACGGGTTCACTGAGCAGAAACCGGAAGCACAGTTGGTTGAACTATTGACTGACGGGACTGAAAAACTCCTGGTTGCCAGTAAGGTGACGGAGGCGACCCGAGAAATTGAAAATATGACCGGGATGTCAGTTGATCAGTTTCGCCAAGTAATGATCTTGCCGCAAGGAAAATTCCGTCAGTTGCTACTTGCCGAATCTGCCGAGCGGGAAAAAATCTTCAGTACGCTGTTTCAAACCCGGATTTATAAACAGTTGGAAAACCGCTTGAAGGAACAGTCGGCAAGTATCCGCCGTGAGCGGGAAAAGTACCAACAACGCCAGCTCGGTATTTTGGATGGTGCTGAAGTTGAATCGATTGCTGAATTGGAAACTGAAATAAAGGAACTCCAGCCGAGGGTTACAGCTGCATTAGAGCAGAAACAGTCTAAAGAAACAGCATTATTTGCCTTGAGTAAGCGTCTGGAGCAGGAGAAAATATTGCTCGTAAATTTTGGCCAGCTTGCTTCGGTTGAAACAGAATTACAGCAACTCTCTCTTCAGTATGAACAGATAGAGGTTGAACGTAACCGTTTTACCAATGCGCTACAGGCGCAACAAATTCGTCCGGGGTTTAATCAAAAACAATACTGTGCAGGTGAAATAGAACAGACGCGGGAAAAAATAGTGGAAGCGGTATCAACTCAGGAGAAGGCTGAAGGGAAATTGCAGCTGGCTGAGCAGAGTTTAAAGAATTCCGAGACCATAAATCAGGAAATTGATGAGCAGAAAAAACTTCAAGAGCAACTAACCATTTATCAGAAATTACACTTGAGACAAGATAATCTCTTAAATGATCATAAATCCCTGCAGCAGAAGAATGAAATATATCAACAATTGCAGTTGATGTATGAGACAGAACAACGCTTGAGAGTTTTAAAAAAGTTGGAATTCCACAATAAACAACAGCTAGAAACACAGAAACATCTTGAAAATGCTGAAAAATTTGGTACTGAACTGGCTCAGGTTTATGAAAAGCAAAGTGATGAAACGAAATCATTAGAACTGGCGTGGCATCAGGGGCAGGCGACAATCCTGGCTGCAGAGTTGGAAGTTAAACAACCCTGCCCGGTGTGTGGCAGCATAGAGCATCCCCACCCTGCTGAGAGGGATGCAACTATTCCCGATTTCAAAACACTGGAGAGTTCTCGAAAACAACTACTTGTTACGGCGGAAAACCTTAACACTGCTCGCGATCAGTTTCGTGAGTTGCGTGGCGAGCTGAAAGTGAAAAAAACTCAATATGACGATCTTCTTCAGCAATTTCCAGAAGCGGCAGGGGATAAAATTGACGTTGTCCAGGATGAGATGAACAAAATACAACTGGATTTGCGGAAGTTTACAGGGGCTGAAGTTGCTGCCGGAAAACTGTTATCCAAAGACCAGCTAAAAGAAGAGTTGGGAGAGGCTCAACAGAATCTTACCGCTCTGAATACTGAAATAGATCTGATTAACAAAGATCTGCCCGAACAATTTAGAACAGCCAGAGCACTGGAACTTGTCGGAGAAGAGGTAAAAGCCAAGATTAAGCACCTTGAGCAACAGCGTGATGCTCTCACTTCCGCGCGACAGACAGCGCATGGAGCAGTGGAAGCTGCGACCGCGAGACAAAAAGAACTCAACAAGGGATTGAATGAGCTGAATCAGCAATTAATAGTGGTGACCCAGACATTTTCCACTGCGTTGAAAGCAAGTCTATTTGAGAATGAACAGCATTTTGAACAGGCATTACTTGAAGAAACAGACTTTTACGCCCTGAAAAAGCGACTTGATGAGTTTGATCTGAAAAAACAGAAACTTATCGGTGTTCAGGAACAATTGCAGACAAAACTGCAAGGGGAGGATCAACCGGATCTTGCTCCCCTTGAGGAACAACTGCAACAATTGGAGGGAGAGAAAACTGCCGCAGCGACTGTCTGGAAGGATTTGGATAACCGCCGTCAGGTTCTTGAGTCAACCCACAATAAAGTTCTTGAGACGGGTAGGCAACTGGAAGAGCTCGATTCTCGCTATGCCGTAATTGGTACCCTGAGTGATGTCGCTAACGGTCAGACCGGGCAGAAAATCAGTCTGCAGCGGTTTGTTTTGAGTGTTTTGCTTGACGAGGTTCTCCTTGAGGCGAGTCAACGGTTTACCCTGATGAGCAAGGGTCGCTATCAACTGTTGCGCAATGAAGATCGCAGTAAAGGAAATAAGGCCTCCGGATTGGATTTGCTGGTTGATGATGCCTATACCGGCAAGGTACGACCTGTGGCAACCCTGTCAGGTGGAGAAAGTTTCATGGCGGCGCTTTCTCTGGCACTTGGGTTGTCCGATGTTGTGCAATCTCATGCTGGAGGTATCCATCTGGATACCCTGTTTATCGATGAGGGTTTCGGTAGTCTAGATCCTGAATCTCTTGATCTTGCCATCCGGACTTTAGTTGACTTGCAATCGTCCGGGAGGATGATCGGGGTTATTTCTCATGTTGCCGACCTCAAAGAACAAATTCCACTCAGAATAGATGTTTTCAGTGATCGGCTTGGGAGTTCAACAAAACTCAGTTTATGAATTATTTGGATAAAGTTAATTCTGCAGCAGCGCAAGGTGCTTTGGTGCTAACCGCCAACAAGCGTTTATCCCGCTATTTGCATAGTTGCTTTGATCAACAGATGCAAGCAGAGGGGAAAAGTGTCTGGTCGACACCACTAATTTTTAGTTATGAAGGATGGCTAAGTCGGTGTTTGGAAGATCTTGGTGCGGGCTGGCGGTTATTGAACCAACAGCAGCAACAATACCTCTGGGAAGAGCAAATTGAAAACTCTTCACGCGGAACCGCCCTGGAGTTATTGCAATTATCAAAAACAGCAGAAAAAGCGATTCAGGCTCACCGGTTACTCAATGAATATAATCTGTCACTGGATGGTCAGTATCTGACTGAGGATCAGTTGGTCTTTTCCCACTGGCAACGGCACTATAAAGATCATTGTCAACAACATGATTGGATTGATCAAAGTGATCTTCCCCGATTGATTTGTACCGCCTTAAAAAGCGGGAAACTTAACTTGCCGCAACAGGTTCTACTGATTGGTTTTGATCAATTAGCACCGGGACTTTTGTTGTTGATGAAGACAGTCAATGATGCTGGGGGTTGTTGTGATGAAGTTTCGCTGCAAGGCGAGCCAAATGGCAAGATTGTCTGTTACGCGGCGCGGGACAGTCATCACGAAATAGAATCAGCAGCCCGCTGGGCACGCAATTTGTTAGATCAGGGCGAGGACTCAATTGGTGTCGTGGTTCCCGATTTACAACAGCGTCGACGGCAAATTGAACGTATCTTCAGTGAGCAGATTGATCCTGCTGCAACCGTTGCATTAAATGATGATGAGGCGGTTTTTAGTTTGTCCCTGGGAGGTTCGCTGGCAGAGCAGGGGGTTGTCCATACTGCCCTTGAATGCCTGGGAATGGGACGCCAACTCAGCCTCGATCAAATCTCATTTTTACTGCGAACCCCTTATCTTGATGGAGCGCTGCGGGAGGCCGACAGTCGCGCTTTTTTCGATCAAAAGCTGAGATCGTTTCGGCAACAGAACTTTAAGCTTTCTCGCCTCAAAGCGCTGACGGAAGAGAAAACCAATCTGGCTATTTTTTCACAGGTTCTTAAAACGATTCAGTCAGCACAGCAACTGAACGATAAGGTTCTTCCCGGGGTTTGGGCAGCTCGTTTTGCCGATCAATTATATTCACTTGGATGGCCGGGGGAGAGGTCGATAGCAAGTACTGAATTTCAGGCGATCAAAATGTGGCAAGAAAAAGCGCTTACTGCGTTGGTCGCCCTTGATCCGCTGTTGCCTCCGATCACTCGGCAGCGGGCATTCAACCTGCTGCGTCGAATCAGTCAAGAGATTGAGTTTCAACTAGAAGGACCTGTTGGATCATTACAGGTTGTTGGTCTGTTGGAATCCTCCGGTTTGATGTTTCAGCATCTCTGGGTGATGGGGTTGGGGGAAGCCGTTTTGCCAGCTCGCCCTCAGCCCAATCCCTTTATCCCCTTAAAGTTGCAACGGGATTACGACATGCCACATGCCAGTGCTGCCCGTGAACTGGTCTTTGCAGAACAGGTAGTTGCGCGGCTTAAATCTGCCAGTTCTGACATTGTTTTCAGCTATCCGCTACGTGATGGTGATAGTCCCTTGCGACCCAGCCCACTTATTCCTCTCCACAATCCAGAGATGATTCCTCCTTTGGCCGATTTTCAGGATCTTTCTTCCTTACTGAACTCGAGCCTTCACGGCATGGATACTCTTGCTGATCATCATGGACCGCGATTGGATCAAGCACTGGTTGAGGGTGGTACCAGTTTGCTCAAAGATCAGGCCCATTGCCCTTTCCGGGCCTTTTTCCACCATCGTTTACATGCACAGCAATTTGCTGAGGCGACCCCTGGAATAGCCCCTATGGCGCGTGGGGATCTGGTTCATCTGGTTTTTGAGTTGATCTGGAAGAAGCTGCAGAATCAGGCGAATTTATTGTCACTGGATGAACAAGGACGTATTGATTTGGTGCAATCGCAAGTGGCGGAGGCATTTGCTCATTATTTTGAACATAAATCTGCACCGGCAGAACAATTATTGCAGTTGGAGGCTGAACGTGTGGTGACTCTAGTGCAAGAGTGGCTGGTTAATATTGAAATGGAGCGAGACCCTTTTCAGGTGCTGGAAACGGAACAACAGCATATTGAGAAAATCGGGCCGTTACAGATTCGCTTAAAGGTTGATCGAATCGATCAGTTGGGAAATGGTGCTCGTATCGTGATTGACTATAAAACGGGTGTCGATTTGCACGCTGAAGACTTTCTCAGCCAACCACTGATCGAACCACAATTGCCGATTTATGCTATTGCTGATCCTGAGTTTAAGGCAGACGGTATTGTTTTTGCGAAACTACGCCGCGGGGAGTGTCGATTTGTTGGTGTCGTGAGAGAAAAAGGATTGCTTGGAAAGGTTCGTGAGTTGTTAGCTTATCCGCAGAGTCTGGAACTTGGTCTATCTGATTGGGCTGAATTGCTGGTTTTCTGGCGGCAGCAGATTGACCAATTGGCAGAAAGTTTTGTCGCAGGTGAGGCTGTTGTTGACCCGTATGATCTGACCAAGAGTTGCCAATATTGTGATTTATCAGGAATTTGCCGTATTCAGGAATCCTCAATGAATCCAGGGATTTCATCATGATTATTGACGCAAAACAGCGCGCCGCTGCTATCGACGTGACACAATCCTGCATTGTCCAGGCTCCAGCAGGTTCTGGAAAAACCGAACTGTTGATTCAGCGGATGCTGGCTTTACTTGCTGAAGTTGGACAGCCGCAACAGATTCTTGCCATCACATTCACCAATAAAGCTGCCGCTGAAATGCGCCAACGGTTACTTGTGGCATTAGAAAGCGGACGAGATCTTCCTTGTCCAGTTGAAGTCCATGCGGAAAAAACCTGGAA
>JASJGT010000186.1:0-8261 GCA_033791405.1 Desulfuromusa sp. | reverse complement strand
CCCTCAATCAAATTTTCCGGCAATGCCGTACAGTTGATGGCAATATAAGGGACAGTATCAAAATCTTCCCGTTCCGCGAAACGCCAATAGTGAAGATTACGTGCCAGGACTTCTTTCCCTGTCCCCGATTTTCCGGTTAATAAAACTGAAGAAACACCAGCCTCAGCAATTTTTTGGGCATCCTTCAGGAGCTTTTGGATAATCGGTGAATCGCCAACAAAAGGTTGGCCAGAAACGTCAATGGTTGATCTTTTCAGATAGGCAATTTCATCCTGCATCCGAGCATTTTTAAGAATTCGACCAACAACAATTTTGACTTCTTCAACATTGAAGGGTTTATGCAAATAATCCGAAGCACCATAGCGTAATGCTCTGATGGCCGATTCACTGGAATCATCACCGGTCAACATAACAACAGGAAATTTGACATATTCATCATGAAGCATCCGCAGAATATCCAGACCGTTCAGTTCTTCTCCTAACTCGATATCAAGCAACATCATGTCCGGTTGCCAATCCATAATTTTCTCTACAGCACCCACCGAGCTGTGTAAAAGCTGTGTTTCATAACCCTCTTTGTACAATGCCCTGGCAAGCATGGAGATGATGAGTTCATCATCATCCAGTAGTAGAATTCGCCCTTTTTTTCTCATAGCAAAGCCTCCCGATGGTGACGTTCAAATGGCAAAATAATGGCAAACCGGGTTCCCCCACATGAAGGACTAGTCGCTTTAATCGTACCACCATGATCTTCGACAATTCTTTTACAGATGGCTAGACCAAGACCACTCCCTTTAGATTTTGTCGTCATAAAAGGCTGAAAAATATTTGCCAACACCCCTTCAGGAATACCTTTCCCCGTATCAGTTATGCTGATTTCAAGCGATTCTTCATCCCTCTTGCGGGTGGATACACTAATTTGTCCGCCATCAGGCATGGCCTCTATAGCATTGAGAAAAACATTCAGAATGACTTGCTGTAACTGAGCCGAATCAGCTTCAAGCTGAGGGAGATCGCTAGCAAAAAATCTGACAAATTCTACCCCCTCTTTGGATGAAGTTTTTCCAGCAACTGCCAAGGTTTTAACTGAATTATCCAAAAGCTTATTCAAATCGAACTTCTCGTAATGCAATTTTGGCGGACGAGCATAATTTAATAACCCTTTGAGTAACTTTTCAACCCGGTTAGTCTCATTGATCACCCGAACAAACAAATCCTGATCCTCATCGGTGAGTTCCAATTCGTCGGCCAGAACTTCAAGGGTCACCTTGATTCCAGCCAATGGATTTTTGATTTCATGGGCTAGACCAGCAGCCATTTCACCAACTAACACCATCTGGTTGGCCCGCTGAAAATCCGCCTCTTCCTTTTTCCGCTGAGTAATATCACGGCTGAATATCAGGGCATATTTATTCTCGCTCAGATTGAGCTGTCCCACACTGACCCCAGCTAAAAACAACTCTCCATTTTTTTTCCTGCGCTCTACCTCGTACTGCATCCAGCTACCACTCAAAGCACACTGGAGCCGTTCAGGGCATTCGTCATCGCATGAAACATCAGCGATGTTCATACCAGTTAACTCCTCAACCTGATAACCATGCATGGCAGCGGAAGCAGGATTGGCAGAGATTATCTGCCCTTGCCGTTCCTCTGAAAGATCAAGGATAAAAATACCGTCACCAGCGCTTTCAAACAGGGTCTGATACATCGTACGAGCCGCCAGCAAATCATCCTGCTGAAGTTGAAACGAGTAGCTCATCCTGTTGAAGGAATCTGCCAACTGCTTGAATTCATATTTCAGGTTCTTATCTATCCGATAGTCAAGATCACCTTTTTCCAGAATGCTGGATGCTTCAACCAGAGCATCAACAGAGCCGGTAAAGCGCCTAAGAAAATATGCGGTGATCAACAAAATAGCGATAGGACCGATGATGACCAGGAAGATGATCAGATGCCTGACTTTGATAATATCCTGGTAAAGGGTTTTTGAACGGCTGGGAAACTCTTCTGAAATGTTTTCGATAAAAACTTCGACAGCAAGACGGAAGTCAGTTCCTTTTTGAAAAATTTCGGCAGATAAATTCTGATATTCATCACTTGGCGGAGAGAGTTTCAGCAACTGGCTGATCTGCCCGGTATAATTTTCGTTTAAGATCAGCAGTTGGTCGAGTTGAGCAAGAATTCCCCTGGAATAGTCACAATGGAGACAGCTCGCTATGTGTTTTTTTAAACCAGTAATATCGGTCTGTAACAGTGCCAGTTGATTTATTGTAGGAGTAGTTTTAAGGCTCAGTTCTCTCTGAACTGTTTCGATACCCCGCTGAAGCGCCCCAATTGAATCATGGGCCTGATGCAAGGTCACCGCACGTTCCAATTGATTAGTCGCATCCCCGATCGCATAAATAATATAGGACCCCCCGATCAGAAAGCAGATCAGCATAGTGGCGAGTCCCAGTAAAACTTGTCTTTTCATAGATCACCACTGACTTGTTTTTAAAAAGAAAACGATAAAATCCCCTTAAAGATGTAAATTTATTGAGATTTACTCAACTTATTTACTCAACAATATCATAAATATTGGTCAGGGAGTATTTTTACTGGCAGATAGCCGAGACAAAGCACGTGCTCTCAAGCAAATCTAATTCCGGATTTATAGATTTGATCTTCCTGCAGTCGGCACCAGACAACCGTGCCCGATTGGTGCATGAACTTTTCATCAAAACGAACCGCTTCACCTGAAACCAAGGCATTGCCGGTTGCAACACCTAAACCAGCTACCGAAATATCAGTCAGGGTGGCAAAAAAAGCTAGGGGCGAACATGAAGTTCCAGTGGTAACAGGGCGAGCGATATTAATCCGTTCGAAACGGGAAAACCTACGACAGCGTCTTTGTTCTGCATATTCAGAATTTTCCTTCTGACAAACTCCCAGAGCCTCAACCTCAGACTCGTGTAATGCTCTATCAATAAAACCAATCATTTTTTTGTAATCAAAAGGTTTTTCAACGATATGCCAACAATATTGTGAACGTATTTTTTCTATTTTATCAATCAGAGCTATTGATTGGGTATCAGCTGTAGTCATGAGAATAATCGGCGTTTTTGGAAAACGCTTGGTTATTATTTCAAGCAGATGAAAGCCGCAACAATCTTTCATATCAAGATCAAGTAAGAACAGACTGAAGTTAAAAATGTTCATCTGCTCTAGAGCCTGATCAATGTCGGTTGCGGCAATAATATCGACGGGCTTATTGCGGTAGGCTCTTGAAACAGCCATCAACATAACAATTTCATCATCAATGATCTGAACTTGTATTGGAGCTTTGTTCATTGAATCCCCCAACATTTCATTTCAATAATTACCGACCTCTATATTGGAAGAACAAAGCAAGAGCCGTTCCAGTTCTCTAAAGCTGCACGATTAAAGAATTTAAAGATTATTTGCCTCCGCACGGAAAGATAAAATTAGGAAATTCACCAAAAGAGATCTGGGGAAATTCCCGAAAAATTCAATCGTGCTCTGTCAAAAGCTGGTCTCAATCCTCACAGATCAGCAGTATGAAATTTAATATCTGAGCAGCACATAAAGGCTACCCTTCTGCCCATTCAATTTTTCATTCTGTTTATGACATGGTGGTTGCTTTGTCTCAATGGTTGAGTTTTCCACCAGAAACTGCCCAGGATAGCAACATACCGGCAGGCGGCATCTAAAACGACAGGCTATCATGGAAGTTTTGATTTACAACAAGAAAAAAATTGTTGCCACAGGCTATAAGATCTGTTGTTCAATCTTTCTTCTGACACTATTCATCTTTATTGCTCCTGTCTCTGCTGCAGAAGAACCCCGATTGCAGGCCGATGATTGTGAAAAATGTCATGCTTTTCAATTGCGAATGATCACTCAGGATGGTGGCAAGCATGCAACCGAAATCGGTTGTCTTGACTGTCACCCCCAGCATCCACCCAATGGTAAAATCAACAAAAATCCCTGTATTCTTTGCCATGAGGGGCAAGCACACTTCCAGGTCGGAGACTGCCAGCATTGCCATACAAACCCACATAAGCCGCTGGTATCTTTGCGGGACTCACTTAAACCGGAAAGGAGCACATGCCTGTCCTGTCACGCTGCAATCGGACAGCAGATGGCCGTCGCGCCCAGCCGCCATTCAAAACTGTTTTGCAACCGTTGCCACAGTCGGCACAAAGAAATCCCAAGTTGCCTGGATTGTCATGAACCACACAGGTCCGGACAAATAGGAGAGGACTGTTCCAAGTGCCACCCTGCCCACCAGACATTAAAAGTTGAACCGACTGGCTATCTCCCAACATCACTCTGTCAACCCTGCCACAAAAAACAAACCAATGATCTTACAGGCACAAAAACCAACCCCGGCGGAATAAACTGTGTTTATTTCCACAAGGGGACACACCAGAGCATTCCACGCTGTCAGGACTGTCACGGCTTTCTGCATAACCAGTCTATCCATAGTCAGTTCAGAGACTATCTGGAGTGCCATGGTGATCCACATCGGTTGATCAGTAATCAGTAAGTGATATATACTCAGGGGGAAAGATCATTTCAGTGCTCTATACTGTTAAAAGAATTAAAAGTTGATAAAAGTGATCTGTGATTTGATAATCCGGAATGGTATTTGCTGGCAACTGTAACAAACAAGTCTATTTTGTAAAAACACTCAACTCCTAAATACAAAAATATCTACCCTAGATGGATGTATGACTAAAAAAAATAAAACGTCAAAAAAGTTCCCTGAGAACAACCCTCCACATTCAACATCTGGCAACGCCAAGAACAAGGTGAGTCAGCAGCGAACTCCATTTTGGCAGATCGTGCTTCTGCCGATTGCCGCGATCCTGATCTTTTTCCTGCTGCTCGAAGGTGGTCTGGCCCTGTTCGGTGTCAAACCCGCCCTGAAAACCGAGGATCCTTTCGTCGGTTTTGCTTCCAACGTCCCCTTGTTCGTAGCGGGATCCGGCCCGCACGGCAGCCAGCTGCTCGCGACCGCGCCAAACAAGTTGAACTACTTCAACCAGCAGAGCTTTCCGCGTATCAAGCCCGCTGGAACGTACCGGATTTTTTCGCTGGGGGGTTCGACCACCTACGGTCGGCCCTACAATGACACGACCTCTTTTTCCGGTTGGCTCCGCGAATTTCTACCGATGGCCGACGGGAGCAAAAGCTGGGAAGTCATCAATACCGGCGGAATCAGCTATGCGAGTTACCGCGTCGCCCACCTAATGGAAGAACTGGTCAACTATCAGCCGGATCTGTTCATCCTCTACACCGGTCACAACGAATTCCTTGAAGAACGGACTTACAGCCAGATCAAGGAGATCCCGCCGCTGATCCGGTCAACCGTCTCCCTGCTGGCCAAAACCCGCACCTGGACTGCGATGACCGGCTCACTAAAGAAGCTTGGAGTTTACCCGGAAGCGAAAAAGCAAAACCATGACCAGCTGGGCGGCAGGGTGGACGCCATCCTCGACCAGTCCGCCGGACTGAACCGTTATACCCGCGACGACACACTGCAGGCCAACATCCTGAAGCACTATCGGATCAGCCTGGAACGGATGGTCTCGCTGACACGTTCGGTCGGTGCCGAAATTATTTTCGTGACGCCGGCCTCCAACTTGAAAGACTGTACCCCGTTCAAAAGCGAACACACCGCGGGACTCGACCAGGCCAAGAAGCAACGTTCTGCCAAGCTCCTGGGCCAAGCCAAACTAGCACTTGGCCGGCAAAGCTGGAATGAGGCGCTTGAATTGCTTGAAGCAGCCATCGCTATCGACCCTCGCCAGGCCGAATTGCATTACCGTCGCGGTCAGGGTCTTATGGGGCTGAAGCGTTTCGAAGCTGCGGATAACGCTTTCCGCCAGGCGCGAGACCAGGACGTCTGTCCACTGAGGGCATTGAGCCCGATGCGCCAGGTTGTTTTGGATATTGCCGACGAACAGGGTATCCGAGTCGTCGATTATGTCGCTCTGCTCGAAGAAACAACGCAGCATAACCTGGGGCTAAAAAGCCCGGGGGACGAACTTTTCCTCGATCATGTTCACCCGACCATCGAAGGACACAAGATCCTCGCGATCGCACTGCTCAGGGCCATGATCGACCAGGGGCTGGTGCAGTCCGGAACCTGGGGCGAGCAGGAGATCGAGGCGATCACCCGGAAGATCAACAGCAAGATCGACCAGGAGACCCACGGACAGGCGCTGGCCAACCTGGCGCGCGTACTGCTCTGGGCTGGAAAGTTGGAGGATGCAAGCCGGCTGGCCACCCAGGCCCAGGAGAAAGCCGGCGAGTTCAGGCAGGTTTTCGTTGATTCGGCCAGTATTCTGACTTCCGTCTACCTAAACACAGGGCAATACAACGAAGCGGTCCGGACCATGTATGGTACATTGGAAAGGGCTCCAGGGGCGATTGAAATCCGCCTGAAGCTGGGAGAAACCCTCGCAGATCGGCGCTTCATGAAACTGGAGGAGGCGGCCGCCAATCTGCTGCTGGTCTGCCAGCAGATGCCGACTTATGATATTGCCTTCTCAAATTATGCTGCAGCAATGGCCAAAAGAGGCCGGATCGCTGTTGCCTACGACAGTGCAAACGAAGCATTGCGCCTCAATCCCAAAAACACGATGGCCCAAGCGACCTACAATCGTATGCGTTCGATGTTGAAGGACCAGAACTTTCGACCGCGGCAACCGCTCGTGATGTTAGACATCTACCCTTCGCGGGCACCGCGCAAACTGATCCAGATGTATCGTGATGCCAGCGGAAAACCCGTCCCGCATGGAGCCGAAGTGGAGTTTTACGAGAACGGCCGGATCAAGCATTTCGTGGATATCGCCCATGGTCAATGGAACGGGCTGGAGATGACCTGGGATGAGAATGGCCAGCTTCTGACCCGCAACGTCTACCAAAACGACAAGCTCGTCAGGCAGGAGCCTGTCAACTAGCGCAGCCCTTTTCCATCTTGACGTTATGATTTAACCCGAAATAAAGGAAGAAAATATGGATTTTCTCAAAGATCTCTTCGGTTTCCTGAAAGTCAGAAAGAAATTCTGGCTCTTGCCGATCATCGTTTTCATGATGCTGTTCGGAGCGTTGATCGTGTTGACCGGTGGCTCGGCAATCGCCCCGTTCATTTACGCCATATTCTAGAAAGGCTCATATAAGATGTCGGAAGCAATCCTGGGCATCTCGGCATTCTACCACGACAGCGCCGCTGCACTGATCGTGGACGGAAAGATCGTTGCCGCGGCTCACGAAGAGAGGTTCACCCGCAACAAACATGATGCTTCGTTCCCCGCTCATGCCGTGGCCTACGTCCTGGATGAAGCCGGGCTGGATCTTGCGGACGTGACGGCCGTTGCTTTCTACGACAAACCCTACCTGAAATTCGAGCGACTTCTGGAGACCTATCACAGCTTCGCTCCACGGGGGCTGAAAAGCTTCCTGTCCGCCATCCCGGTCTGGGTCAAGGAGAAACTTTTCATGCGCCAGATGCTGCGCGAAGAGTTCGCCAAGCTCGGCTGCAAGAATCCAAAGCTGCTCTTCCCGGAGCATCACCTCTCCCACGCCGCCAGCGCCTACTATCCCTCGCCGTTCTCCGAAGCGGCCATCCTCACCCTTGATGGAGTCGGAGAATGGGCCACATGTACCATCGGCGTCGGCCGGGAAAACGGGATCGAAATCTTGCGGGAACTTGATTTTCCGCATTCTCTCGGCTTGCTCTATTCAGCCTTTACTTACTATTGCGGGTTCAAAGTCAACAGCGGCGAATACAAGCTGATGGGACTCGCTCCCTACGGGAACCCCGGATCGGAGCAGGTGGAACGCTGGAAAAGCCTGATCCTCTCCGAACTGGTCGACCTGCGTGAGGATGGTTCGTTCCTGCTGAACATGGATTATTTCGACTTTGCGACCGGGCTGACCATGTGCGTCGACGACGCCTGGGAAAAGCTGTTCGGACTGTCCCGTCGCAAGTCGGAAAGCGACCTGAACCAGGACTACATGGATATGGCCCTGGCGATCCAAGAAGTCACCGAGGAGATTGTCCTGCGCCTGGCCGCCACCACCCGGGAATTGACGCAGTGCGAGAATTTGGTCATGGCAGGGGGCGTTGCACTTAATTGTGTGGCCAACGGCAAGCTGCTGCGGTCCGGCCTGTTCAAGGATCTCTGGATCCAGCCAGCCAGCGGCGATGCCGGCGGCGCCCTCGGGGCGGCTCTGTGCGGCTGGCATAT
>JASJGT010000185.1:0-2920 GCA_033791405.1 Desulfuromusa sp. | reverse complement strand
GAATTAGCGCTCTTTTTATTACCATTGTCATGCTCATACTCAGTTTGCATTCCACTCCGGTTAAAGCCCAACCGGTGGCAGGCCGGATTCTGGACGGGGTTCAAATCAGTGAGCAAGCCGGAAAGGTGGACGTCAGCGTCGATTTCAATTTTCCGGTTCGCTATATCAGCCATTTTCCTGACGCAGCAGGTCAGGAACTGCGCATTCGACTGCAACCGATTTCCGCCAGTGCCGATGATCTTGAAGCTTTGACGAAGCGGGAGTCTCTTGCACCTGGGAAGAACAATCCGGCGAACATAGCGGAAATCATTTATGAGGGAGACACTTCGAGCGGACTGTTCCTGACGATCTTCTTTCGAGGGAAAACTGATTTTACCGTCAGACAGGGGGCGAATTATCGCAGCCTCCAGATTACGGTTGTCCCACCGACCCCGGTAATGAAAAAGGAAGGCTCGGTGGCGATCAATCTCGAATCGAGTCTGGCAGGAATCAATATCGCAGAAATTCCGCCATTGGATAGTTTTAAAAGCTATCAACTCTACACCAGCCGACATAATCTTGAGGGGAAAATCTGGCACCGCCTGCGCCTTGGGTTTTTCTCTGATTCCGTTGAAGCAAACAAGGTGCTGGCTGAAGTCATCAAGCACTATCCACAGGCCTGGGTATCCAGCACCAGTCAGGCTGAAAAGCTGGCTGCAGCAGAATTTTCTATCCCCTACAGCTCGTTAGGGCAACTGCCGCAACCTGCTGTGCCGATAATCGCCTCTGCCCCGGAATCAGGCTCTAAAGAAAAGCCCGGCGCCAAACCGCTAACGCTGGAAAGGCAAACAAATCTGCAGGAAGAAGCCAAAGTGGCTATGGCAACGGCAAATTATCGGCGGGCTGTCCAGATATATACCAAGCTGGTGGAGGCTGGTGATGCTGCGACCCGTCAACAGGCCCAGGAATATCTTGGGCTGGCACGTGATCGGGGTAATCAAAAGGCTCATGCCAAGGCTGAATACGAAAAATATTTAACCTTGTACCCGGAAGGAGAAGGTGCCGAAAGGGTTAAGCAAAGGCTTGCCGGAATTTTGACCGCCGCGGCAACACCGAAGATGTTGCGCAAAGCTGGTGGGAAGGCTGAAGGAAAAACAGCTTGGCGAAAGGATGTTTTCGGCAGTTTTTCGCAGTATTACGACCGTGACGAAACTCTATCCGAGACTGATGATGACCCGGTCAATCGCTCAAACCTCTCCACCAATATAGACCTCAATGCCCGCTTTAGAAGTGAGGATTACGATGTCCGGGCGACTTTTGTCGGTGGCTACGAGAATGACTTCCTCGATTCGGATGAGAATGAGACCCGTGTCAGTTCCCTGTATGTCGATGCAATGTCACACAAATACGGTCTGTCGACCCGGGTCGGCCGGCAATCCCGTAGTAGCGGGGGTATCCTCGGACGTTTCGACGGCGCTCTGGTCCGCTGGCAGTTTCATGACAAGGTTGGCGTCAACCTGATCGGTGGTTTCCCCGTTGCATCGAGTCGCAATACTGATATTGATACCGATCGGCCTCTCTACGGTATCAGTTTCGATTTAGGAACCTTTGCCGAACATTGGGACTTCAACACATTTTTCGTCAATCAGGATGTTGAGGGTATTGTCGATCGACAAGCCGTTGGCGGGGAGGTGCGTTTTTTCCACCGCAACTATTCCTTCTTCAGCTTGGTTGACTACGATATCTTATACGATCAGTTGAATACAGTGTTGTTCACCAGCAACTGGAATATCACTGACAAGACCCGGCTGAATGTGTCTGCCAATTATCGCCAAAGCCCATTTTTGACAACCAGTAATGCATTAATCGGGCAACCGGTCACTTCGATTGATGCACTGTTGGAGACTTTTTCGGAAGGTGAAATCCGACAACTCGCCCTTGACCGTACAGCAACCAGTCGGAGCTATATTCTTAGTGTCACCCAGACCCTTACTGAAAAACTGCAGATCAGCGCTGATCTATATGTTTCCAAGTTCACTGGGACTGATTCTTCGGGGGGAGTTTTGGGTTTTGATGGTACTGATTACGATTATTTTTATTCGATGCAATTTATCGGCAGCAGTTTGATCAAAGAAGGTGATATCTCCATCCTCGGCCTGCGTTATTCAGATACCAGCACCTCAGACAGCTATTCTTTCAGCCTGAATACCCGCTATCCTCTCACTAGAAATTTGCGCCTGAACCCCAGGTTTGTCGTTGATTATCGAACTAACAAGCACAATGACGGCGAAAAGACGCGGATCAGACCATTAGTCCGCCTTGAGTACCGGTGGAAAAGACGATACCACGTTGAGTTGGAAGGGGGCGGAGAGTGGTCGAATGAAAGTTTTTCAACCCTGGAAGAGGATCGTAACGGTTATTTCCTCCGGGCTGGTTACCGAATCACCTTTTAAGCATGAAATGCTCTTGGCGTGATAACAATAAACAGGGCCTTCCAATGTATGGAGGGCCCTGTTTTAGTTGTGGAACAACAAGCTGATAAGCGTGAACCGCAGAGGCTTGTTTAATCTGGTTAGTCAGCCAGAACAAACTTACCGTTTTTCACCTGCACCATCACCATTGAATTGACGTCCAGACCATTATGATCCTCGGCAGTGATGTTGTAGGTTCCGGAAATTCCAACATAGTTCTTTGTATTTTCAATTTCTGTACGCAGGGCTTCCGGGTCGGTTCCCACTTTTTTGATGGCATCTGCAACAATCATGATGGCATCCCAGGCATAACCGGAGTGGGTATTGATTGGGAATTGTTTGTCATAACCCTTCTCCCTATAGAGCTTGATAAATTCCTGAATAACCGGTTTTTGCGGATCGCTAGCTGCTAATTCACTGGCAACCATCAGCTTGGTGGCGGGCATCCGATCACCCTCGCTGGCGGCACC
>JASJGT010000184.1:0-5752 GCA_033791405.1 Desulfuromusa sp. | reverse complement strand
CCCTGAGCAGTAATTTTAATCAGGTATAAAACTCAGTCTAAAATTTCTGCATAATGTACTTAGTGCCAATTGAAGTATTTTTATTTCCTAACGTGCCATGTTGGAAAGCTGCAATTTCATATCGATGAAATATTCAAGATTCAGTTCCCTAAAAATGGTGGCTATCGACCCACTGCCATTTTTTAGAATTTGCTAAAGGAGAGTACCTGTCTAGGTATTTGATGACATTGTTGAGTCAGTACACATGGTGATTGAAGTGGAATTCGAGATAAACAACTATTAGATTCTGCACTCACCAGAGCCAAGCTGAGCTGATTTTTATTGCTAATGGAACTTTGCACAAATTCTGCTATTCTATTATAAATGATATGAAATACAAAAACTCATAAGGAATATCAATGTGGATATAGACAGTGTAGCCAAAGAATATCATAAAAAAAATATATCAGAAGCAATTATTGAACCATCGCCAAGTGGGAATGGTTGGCATATTCTATTTCATAAAACTAATGGTGACATAGTTCCTTTGACAGATAATAGTGGTACTGAAAAGCTATATCATACATTAGACCATGCCACCGATAAACTTCAATCTGTGGGTATTAAAACGATTAGAGTAGAAGAGCATTTTTAACCTGTAGCAGCTCAGACGTGATCAAACAAATTAATCAGAAAATTTTGAATTAATCAGACACGTTCTATTTCTTAAATATACTCTGAGTGTAATCAGTGCAACAGTCAGAAACATCCCTTAGCAGTAATTTCAACGGGGTATAAAACCCGCTCTAAAATAAGTCTTCATTTTCTGGCCATACTGCAATATTCAAAATTTGCGAGTAGGGTATTTATCGTCTCGGCATTGGGGAAATTCTGCCAAAACAGCCTGTTTCAGTCCTTTGACTCAATTTTTCTGAATATTTCATCCACTTTTTACCTGATCTGAATCAACAAAATAAGAAGATTTTTAACTTATAGATTGAAAAGTGTCATTAAATTTCCTAACTTTAAGTGTCATTGAATTTCCTATACTTTATCACATATTGATGCATATTCGAGATGCCATAAATAAAGCCTGGGTACTAGTGATGATGGTTTTTTAAAAAATTGAACAACAGACAGGGTGGCGTGCTTCACCTTTACAGTGCGGAGAGGGCAGGAAATCACAGCAGTATAATCAGTGACCCCATTGATTCGGAGGATATGATATGAACGTTTAGGAAGAAATGTCTGGCCAGTTGGATTTAAATGTAACTCAAGAGGAAACATAATGAATATCAAAAGTCGCATCGCTTTAAACATAGTTGTTGCAGTACTATTTCTCTATTCCTTTTCCGCCTTTGCGGATATGAATAAATCATGTCGCTTGCTTGGATCATATGGTTATCTGTACAATGGAACCAGCTATTCAGCAAGCGGCTCCGTGCCTTTAACAGAAACGGGTTTTCTCACGATTGATAATGATGGAAATCTGAGTGGAGAAGGTACTCTTGCCTTCTATTTCTCAGATTTTGGCGGCAGTGGACTACCACTGTGGCTTCTTCTTCATGAAGTACAATCGAATGGGGTAGTCACCCAGGATACAAATAATACGTGCGGAGGCACCGTAGATTTCTTAGCCACTGCGACTGTTATCAAGACCTCTGACCCAAGCCTAGTGCCTGAAGGTACAGTTCTTTTTACTGATTCGCCCAGATCGCTCGCTTACACCATCAGTGGATCAGGAAAGGGCACTACTGTTGACATGATCAGCACTTCTCCGGGTACGATTGCCTCAGGCACGGCTCATAAACAAAAAAAGCGACGTTAACTTTTTTTGCTGAGATTCGCATACCAAGACAAATTAGCCGGCCCACAAACCCACCGCTCCTGTCGTCACACTGAGTTTGCGGCCGGCTGATTTGAAACAACACTAAATTGCCCAATTCGGCAGCAATTTTTAAAGTCTGATAATTTAGTTTCCATTCCTGCTTCTTAAAAAATATCAATGCAGAAAAGAAAAAGGGGTCAGCGTATCAAAAGAGTATCAAAAGTATCAAAAGGGGTCAAGCGTATTTTATAATGTATAAAATAAGTAAGTGAAATTCAACTCCGACTCCATTGATCACTTTATCGGCCTTAAACCTAGATAGCTGCAAAATGTTACACTTATTCTGAAATCCCTTGCCCTGCAAAAGGTACAGAGGTGTAGTACATTTAGATAATTACATTTTCACCTGATTTTTGATTAAATAATCGTCAAATGTAGAGATGAATAACGGTTATTTTCTAAAAATAAGTCTCTTAATTTTTCAATAGTGGGCAAATTCTGCGTATTTTACTGAAAAACTCCAGATATAGGGTTAAATATTAGCTGTTTTTTCTAAAATGATTGGTAATCATTGACTATTTAAATAGAAAATTTTGGTTGATTAAATGTTCACCAGCTCTGAAACCCTTATACAGCAATGGATTTCAGAATAAGTGTAACATTTTGCGGCTATCTGGGTTCAAGGCGTATGGTGTCCCTGGATCCCCATAATAGGTTTTTTCTGCTTTACGGTTGGGAGGAAACAATAAAGAACTTTATGCCCTGTAGGGGTCGTAATAGACACTCTGAAAAAACGTCGCTAAGAAAATGAAAGCAAAATATTTCCCTTATTTAAGGGTGTTGCAGAGATTACTACTTTCAAGGTCAGCTGTCGTCCATAAACGGTCAGTCAGAGATACACTACTGAAAGGCAGCTTCGTGGTGTAAGCAGACCTTCGGTGAAAATGCGGGTTTTGACCTCAAGCCGCCATTCAAGGTAAACAAGATTGATTCTCAAACTTCCAGTTAGCAGCCATTTCAAATCAGTTAAAATTGAATGTAAGAAGGTTTTCTAATATAGCAGGAGTCGACCCAATGTATTTTTACAAGGGTAATTGTTGTTAACTTCAAATCTAGATGATTAGGAAGGTGGAGTCCATACATTGGGGGTTTTGGGGCAAAGCCCCATAAAGATAAATTCAAGAAATTCGACAGGTTGGTTGACATCAAGCGGTTTTTAATTGACATGCTTCATTCATAGAGAGTAGAGTAAGTTTTCAATAAAAAAGAGGAGAAGTTCGTGATGAAAACTATAGTAAAAGCAGTGCTTGTTTCCATGCTGATGATTGTAGCCGTTCCAGCTTATTCGGGAGGTGTTGCTATGCAAATGTGGAAATGTGAGATGGACGATGACGCATCCGAGCAGGATGTAAAAGACCATGCTACGGAATGGCTCAAGGCTGCAAAGACAATGAAAGGTGGTAAGAATCTTGAAGCCTATGTGTATTTCCCTGTTGCCGTCAACAACATGGCTGAGACTGACTTGATTTTTACGGTTGTCGCACCTTCTTTTGCTGAGTGGGGTATTTTCTGGGATTCTTACGGGGGTTCTGCGGCGGCCGCAGCAGACAAGAAAAATGAACTTGTTGATTGTCCAGACAGTGCTGTGTGGGAATCATTCAAAGTTAAATAGACGCTTCCTGGACTAGACTAAAAATAAAGGGTCGCCAAATATGACTACCCTTTATTTCCTCTCTCCTTTTCTGTTTTGCTCGTAAAATCATGTCTTTACCCTCTTGCAAAGATTCATCGTTGAATCGAGAGCCTCTTGGACCGGTTGCCCCTGCCTCGCGCATGGTCGAGGTCGATATGGTCCGTGGCTTCGCGCTGTTCGGCGTGCTGCTGGTGAATATGTACGGTTTTGGTGCTGACTCAATCGCCTGGAACTCCCTGACTGACGAACTCGCCTTCGCGATTATGCGCGTCTTCTTCGAGTCAAAAATGTGGTCGCTGTTCTCCATACTGTTCGGTTTCGGCTTTGCGCTGCAGATGCAAAGCGCCCATGCACGAGGTTTCGGCTTCCTCCCGACCTACCTCCGACGCCTGACTGTGCTCTTTGCCCTCGGAGCCTTTCATGCATTGCTCTTCGATGGCGATATCCTGATGCTCTACGCGGAGCTCGGACTCGCGCTCCTCGTCATTCGCGGTCTGTCCACACGTAAGCTCCTTCTTCTGACCGTGGGGCTCATGCTGATCTTTCCTTTTGCCCGCTTCAACTCGGACCAGGATCCAACTGATGAATCGGAAGAGATCCTTAATGTAAGCGAGGCCCGTGCTGAACTCGAGCTGTCGCAGCGCACGGATGTGTATGCCACTGGTTCGATTGCCGAGGTCGCGGCCGATAATGCGAACGCGATCCCTGCCGACCCCCTCGAGGATCTCTACACGCCGGAGTCCGGCCTGACGGTCCTCGGGATGTTCCTCCTTGGATTTGCCATTGGACGATCCGGGGTCTTAGGCGACATCCCCGGCCACGTGGCATCCATTGCACGCATGCGGGTTTGGGGACTGAGTCTCGGGCTTACGGCAATGGCGGTGGAGCGAGTACTTGCCGCCACCTATGGGTACGCAGTGTTTCGAGAACAACAAGCTGGTTTGGGCGTACAGCTCGCCGGCGACCTACTCTTCACTTTTGGAGCCACGGCGCTTGCCCTCGGCTATGCGGCGACACTCATCCTTGCCGCACAGACTCCTCGCGGGAAGGCTGCCCTCATGCCTCTGGCCTCAGTTGGTCGCCTGGCTCTAAGCGTCTACCTGAACCAGACCTTGATGTTCACCACGTTATTCTACGGGTACGGCTTTGGCCAGGTCTTTCGACTGGGCCCCGCCACAGTCACCGCCTGGGCGGTGGTGATTTTCGCCGTGCAGATTGTTGTCTGTCAGTGGTGGTTGAGGCGCTTCCGATTCGGCCCCGTGGAGTGGTTGTGGCGCTCCCTGACCTATCTGAAGTGGCAGCCGCTACGGGTCAAGGAATAATTCAGGCGGCTACTATCATGACCCAGTGGAGGACCGACTGAGATGCAAACCACCCACAGGCGCCACAGGGCTGCCCTCGTAGATGGCAGTGGACAGATGCATCTCCTTCAGCACCAGGCTCAATGGCAGAAGCGTTGTCCCGGGCTCGATGATTACACCACCCATAACGGTGGCACCGAAGTTGATGGCACTACCGTCCTGGATATCCGTCCGCTTCACTTTCAATCGCATATTCTCGAAGGTGTGCAATTGCAGAAAGCCGTTGATCATGCAGTCGTCACCAAAGCTTACCGCGTTCCAGTCCGCGGCTTGCATGGGTGAGCTTATGATCGTTCGTTTACCAATCTGACAGCCCATCCCCCGCAGGATGGTATTCGAGAGTAGCGTCCCGGCGGACATGCTCAAGGGTATCTTGCACCATGCGAAGAAGCAGTCCTGCGCGAAAAAATAGCTGAAGTGTCGCCAGGACCAGAACGGTGTCGAGTGAGCGGAACCCCATTGACTGCCGACGATGAATTTTTTTATCGCGGAGCAGGAGACTATAAGGATAAGCTCAGCGAGAGTCAAAGCAATGAACGCGCTGACAACCAGATGTAGTTCCATGCGCAGCAGGCTGGTGTATAGAACCACATAGACAAGTATGTTGGCGCTGGGCAGTATGCCGATACTGAAAATGTCATTCAGGAAGATGCGCGCCAGGAAGAGGGAAAAACTCGGGAGCCTTTGTGCTTCATTCTCTGCCTCGAAGTGCGCACTCGCAAATTTCACCGGTGGGTTTCCTGCCACAGTGATCGGCTCACCCAGTCGAGAGTGCATTTGGCGACGGAACTGTATGTCATTCCCCGGCGTGGAGACGCCTAACAGAAAGTTGGATGGAAATTGAGCCGCCTCCGCAACGGAGTTGTTACCACTAAAAAAATTTCTCGGCAT
>JASJGT010000183.1:0-7537 GCA_033791405.1 Desulfuromusa sp. | reverse complement strand
AAGACCAGTCATGATGAGTTGGGAAGCTTGTTTGATGGTTTCAATGAAATGCTTGCAGAAATTGAAACCCGTGACCAAGAGCTCCTGAACAGTAAAGCTCGTCTCAATTATCTGGCTCATCATGATCCCCTGACTCAACTGGCCAATCGACTCTTGTTTCACGATCGGTTAGAGCATTCTCTGGCTCGAACCAAACGGACGAAAGCCCGACTGGCAATTCTTTTTATCGACCTGGATCGCTTCAAAAACATCAACGATTCCCTTGGTCATGATATCGGGGATAAAGTTCTTTGTGTTGTTTCTAAAAGGTTAAATAGTCTGGTAAGAAAAGCAGATACCTTGGCCAGACTTGGTGGAGATGAATTTGTCATTATCTTAGAACATCTGAAAAGAAATGATGATGTCAGACGTTATGTTGAAAAATTGCTCAGAGAAGTGTCTCAGCCGATTGAGGGATTGGATCAAAAATTACATGTAACGGCTAGCGTTGGGATCAGTCTTTATCCAGAGAATGGTGAAGATGTTGATAGTTTGATGCAAGCAGCTGATATTGCCATGTATCAGGCAAAAGGCAAAGGGAACAATCTTTATCAGTTTTATGCTGCTGATATGAATATCAACACGCGTGAATCGTTGTTACTTGAAAACCAGCTTCGTAGTGCATTGAAGCAAAAACAGTTGGTTTTATATTATCAGCCTCAGTATGAATTAAAAACCGGTCGGTTAGTCGGATTCGAGGCTTTGATTCGCTGGAATCATCCAGAATTAGGGGTCGTTTCACCCCTTGATTTTATTTCGTTAGCTGAAGAGAGTGGTTTGATTGTCCCGATTGGCGACTGGATTTTACATACGGCCTGCAAGCAGATAAAAAAAATGCAGGAGCAATGGCAGCTACCGCTTAGAATGGCAGTGAATATTTCACCACGCCAGTTTCTTCATCCTTCATTGGTACAGACGGTTGCTGAAGTTCTTTACCGAACCAAGTTGAAGCCGTGTTTTCTGGAACTTGAAATAACTGAGAGCATGGTGATGGGAAATGTTGATCAAGCTATCAGCAAGATGAACGAATTTAATAAAATGGGGGTTGAACTGGCCATTGATGATTTTGGTACCGGCTATTCATCTCTGGAATATTTAAAGAAATTTCCGATCTCTAAATTAAAGATTGATCAGTCTTTTGTTCGAGGGTTAGGGACTGATCGTGATGATACCGCTATTGTTAATTCAGTTATTGCTCTTGGCAAGGGTATGGGGCTGGAGGTTATTGCCGAGGGGGTGGAAACTGTTGAACAATTAGATCTCCTCAGAAATGAAGATTGCGACCAAGGACAAGGGTATCTGTTCAGCAGGCCATTGCCTGTTGCTGCGCTCTCTTCTTTGCTCGATTCTGTTATTGTCGATAATCCTGAAGCTCTCACCCAAATTATGCAGAAAACCAAAGCATCCTGACTGGCTTAAAGGCTTGCATAGCTAAAACAAGTTGCATGTAATCCCGATTTTCGAATCTCCCCCGACCCCTCTTTGCCAAAGAGGGGAGCATTTTTCTTCCCCCTTTGAAGAAGGGGGATTGAGGGGGGATTTTTATGCAAGATTCAACGGTTACAATTTTCTAACCGGACACTGTTGAGTTTGTAGCTCTTCTCTATTTTTTATCTTTTCCCGAAAAATGAGCCGAGGACACCGCGAATAATCTGTCGACCGAGTTGACTACCGATAGAGCGGGCAGCACTTTTTATCATCGCTTCAGCAGCACTTTGCCGTTTACGGCCGGAACCTTTCTTCTGCGATTTTTCCAGTTTTTGTTGTTTTTTTTCTGCTGCCAAACGAGCCTGTTCTGCTTGCTGTTCCTTGGCTGTTTCTTCTGCTTTCTTCTTCAGCAGTTCATAGGCAGATTCGCGATCAGCTGGCTGATTATAACGGCTACCGATGGGGGAACGTTGCATTAATGTTTGACGGGCTTTTTGATCAAGCGGTCCGATCTGACTTTCCGGTGGGGAAATGAGGACACGTTCGACTGGGGTCGGGGCACCTTTCTCATCCAGAATAGAAATTAATGCTTCTCCAATTCCTAACTGGGTGACAATTTCTTTTGTATCAAAGGCCGGATTAGCACGAAAAGAATCTGCGACCGCCTTAACCGTTTTACGATCTTTTGCGGTAAAAGCACGTAGTGCATGTTCGATTTTCATCCCCAGTTGGCCGAGGATATCTTCCGGAATATCCAGGGGGCTTTGAGTGATAAAAAATATCCCAACACCTTTGGAACGGATCAGGCGAACCACCTGCTCAATTTTATTCAGCAGACTTTTGGGGGCATCGTTGAATAAGAGATGAGCCTCATCAAAAAACAGCACCAGTTTGGGTCGGTCTGCATCGCCGACTTCCGGCAGTTGTTCAAACAGTTCAGCGAGTAACCAGAGTAAAAAAGCGGCGTAAACTTTGGGTGAACGATGTATCAGGGTACTGGCATCGAGCAAACTGATCACTCCACGACCGGAGAAATCGCAGTTCATAAGGTCGTTTAACTGCAAAGCGGGCTCACCAAAGAACTGATCTGCCCCCTGTTCTTCTAAAACCAGCAAACGGCGTTGAATAGCGCCAATGCTTGCTGAAGTAATATTTCCGTACTCATTGCGCAGTTCAGCAGCATTTTCTCCCATCCACAAGAGTAAGGAACGAAGATCTTTCAGATCTAGCAGTAGCATCCCTTCATCGTCGGCGATTTCAAATGCGGCATAGAGAATTCCGCCCTGAGTTTCATTGAGTTCCAGCAGGTTTTCCAGTAGCAGTGGCCCCATCTCAGAAATGGTTGTCCGTACCGGATGTCCCTGGTCATTGTCAATACTCCAGAATAGAGTCGGGCAGGGCTGTAGCTGGTAATCGGGCAGGGGGATCTGCGCTAATCTTTCATCAATTTTGGGATGACTTTTCCCTGCTGTTGCGAGCCCGGAAAGATCACCTTTGATATCGGCAGCAAAAACCGGAACCCCCAATTTCGAGAACCCTTCAGCAAGAACTTGCAGAGTGACGGTTTTACCGGTTCCAGTCGCCCCAGCAATCAAGCCGTGCCGGTTGCTCATTTTTCCCAGCTGTTGGATCAATTGACCTTGGCTTGCTCCGAGATTGATGATGGGTAGAGACATATTTCTCTCCTGTATAAATGGATAAACTGTCCAGCATTCCAGACCGAGTGAAAATTAAAGGATCTCTTTTTTCAGACGTAAAAATTCTTCCCGGGTGATCAATTCATCATCCAGCATTCGGTTTAATTCGGATAATTCTTTGATTTGAGCTGATTTTGGCGACTCCAGTTGTTTAATCGAGGCACCATCTTCGGCTGCAATCAATTTGATACTGTCATCCTTATGTCCCAGTTTGAGTGTCGCCATTCCTCCCATTAAACTGATTTCAAAGGTACGGTCATTGAATGCCGGGTCAGACATGAGGTCACTAATTTTTTGTCTGTGTGCTTGAAAATAGTGGTAAAAATAGTAGCCTGATCCACCGATCAGGACAATACCTGCGATAAGAATGAGCCAGCGAAAATCGTAAATTCCCTTAATCAGAACGACGGTAATACCTAAACCGACCATCAGCAGAATATGTAAAATCAGCACGAGATAGGCGACCATAACCCCGCTGAAAATACTCTTATTTTGTTCTTCTTTCAGATCCATTCTATCTGTTTATCCCCAGTGATTTTTTGAACCTTAGCAGCTTAAACATAACATAGGCAGCCAAACTAATTATACTACGCACAAAAAGAGTGGAATTGATTCCTAGCAGTTTTTATCACCTGTAGGGTTTTGGTTCAATAAATAATCGAAATGAGATTGTACAAGGGACAGAAGGGTAACGATTCTATTTTCTTTAGGAGATCTCCTCCGCGGGATTTGAGAGAATCACCATGTCTGATTTGACACAAGTGATACAGAATAAAAAATGGGAGCCAAACGGCTCCCATTTTTCATCTATATCAACTTAGTATTTGCTTAGTTAACTGCGCCGCAAGCAACTTCCACACGACGATTCAAGGATCGGTCAGCGGCAGTCTTGTTACTGGCAACTGGCTGATCTTCACCGAAACCACGTGCTACCATTCTGGATTCTTTAACGTTGAATCTTTCGATCAGACGATTTTTAACTGCTGTAGCACGTTGTTCCGAAAGTTTCAGGTTATAGGCAGCAGAACCGCTGCTATCAGTATAGCCATCAATGAATACTGAGTTTCCAGGGTAGTCATTGATACATTGAGCGGCTTTGGCAACTTCGCTATCATACTCAGGACCGACTTGACTGCTATCGTGACCAAAGTTAATACGCAGGGTCAGTTTTGTTGGGCAGCCGTAGACATCAACGGATACTCCTGCAGGGGTGCCGGGGCACTGGTCGCGGTAATCAAAAACGCCATCGCCGTCACTGTCAAGTGGGCAACCAACCTTGTCAACTGGAGCTCCTTTAGGAGTGTTTGGACACTGATCTTTGTCATCGGTTACGCCATCACCATCGCTGTCACGCAGTGGGACTGGAGCAGGCTTTGGTTTGACAACAACGGGAGCCGCTTTGCCAAGGAAAACACTGCTGATAAAGTTTGCCATGCTGGCATTGTCAGCCAGTTTGGCATCAGTTGTAGCAAAACCACACTGGCCGATGTCGGCAAGTTCCTTCATCATATCTTGGTTTCCATTGCCGATAGCGATGGTATAGATGCAGAGGTTATCTCCCATCATCCCTTTGAGATTTTTTGCTGCAGCCGGTGCATCATACATATGCAAACCGTCACTGACCAGGATCAGTGCAGATTTTCCAGAAGCAGATTTCAGATCATTTCCTGCTGCTGACAACGCAGCAGCCATAGGGGTCGAACCACCAACATATTTGATTTTGCCGAGGCCATCGTGGAAACCAGCCTTATTGTATGCGGTCATGCCATAGAGCAGATCAGTTGGATTTTTCGACTGATAACTGCTGTGGCCAAGGCTACGTAGACCACCGTTGTAGCTTAAATCGGATGGAACCCCCTGATTGATTCTGCTGACGATATCCCGAGCCCCTGGAAAACTATTCTCCATAGTTAAGGATGAATCCAGAATCACCTGGAAATTATCAACTTTTGGAACATACTTACCGCCTGCGGCACTTGAAGCACCTGAATCGAGAGGTTTCAATGGCGGCTGCATCACAGGTGCACAGCTTGCCACCAGGGCAACTAGGGCTAATGAGAAGAGCAGGTTTTGTAATTGTTTCATTTGAAATTTTCCTTTCACAATGTTGTTAATTAAGATCCCCAATTTTTACTTGACCACTTTATATACACGAATATATTACAAGTCAAGTCATGTATATTCGTATATATCGATTTCATGAGAATAGTAGAACTTACTGAAACCAAAATAAAGTATAGTGCAAATTTGATGAGTGTCAAATGAGTTGTTACCTCAATCATCACTTTTGCACCGCAGATTTGTCAAATGTGAGTGGAGGGCCATCATGGTTGCTGATCGCACGATAGATCTGCAATCTGTATTGAGAAATAGTGATCTCAGCTCAAAATTATGGTAGTGCTGAACTTTTTCAGAAGAAAGTCATAGAAATGCAACTCCTCGAACAAAAAATCGTCGACCTGCTCGGCCACGGTACAAAACGCGCAATGGATCGCCGTGAAATTGCCGAACGCCTCAACCTGCGTGGTGGTGAGCGTAAGTTGTTGACCAAAACTCTGCTTCAGCTTGTCCGCATTGAACTGCTCGAAGAGCGCAAAGGACGTTATCGCCTGAAAGAGCAGCGAAAGATGACAGAGGGAGATTTTTCACTTGCAGACAAAGGGTTTGGATTTTTACGGCTGGATGATCTGCCGGATGGTCGGCAGCAGGAGGATTTGTTTATCCCTGCACGGCATGTCCGCACCGCCATGGATGGCGACCGGGTGCTCGTCAGTTGTCGGATTTCAGCCCGAGATCGAAGGCCTTATGGGCAGATACTAAAGATCCTGAAGCGGGCACACAGCCGCCTGATCGGTCATTATCAGCAACGCGGTAAAGGGGGAGAAGTCTGGCCTATCAACCAGAAACTTGGCGGGCCGGTATTAGTCGGCAAGCAATCCGATATTCCTTCAGGCACGGTCGTTGAAATTGAAATTGAGCGCTATGCTTCCAGTGAGATACCCGCTAGCGGGCATATTGTCGAACAACTTGGTTCAGCGGGCGATCCGCAGGTCGATATTGAAACGGTTATTCGCAGTCACGATCTGCCCCATCGCTTTTCATCTGCCAGCATGCTCCAGGCTGACACCCTTGGTACGACAATTTCAGCTGAAGAGATTGCTCAGCGGATCGACCTGCGCGATCTGCCACTGGTCACCATTGACGGTGAAACGGCCAGGGATTTTGATGATGCTGTAGCGCTACGCAAAGAGGCGGATGGTAACTTTCGGCTCTGGGTCTGTATCGCGGATGTGGGTCATTATGTTGAACAAGCCAGCGCCATCGATCAAGATGCCCTGGATCGAGGCACTAGCGTCTATTTCCCCAGTTTTTGCCTGCCGATGCTGCCCGAGGCTTTGAGCAACGGGATATGTTCGCTGAACCCGAATGAGGATCGACTGGTAATGACCGCCGAAATGCTCATTGATCAAAGTGGTCATCCTGTTGAAGCCAAATTTTACCCAGCGGTGATGCGCAGTCAGGCGCGCCTGACTTACACCCAGGTGGCCGATTGTCTTACTGCTGCGAAAGAATCCAGTCTGGGGAAGCCTCTGGTTGCGCAACTCCTGGAGATGGCAGAGCTGGCAAAGATTTTGACCCGGATGCGGCAAGAACGTGGCAGCCTCGATCTGGATCTCCCCGAAGTTGAGATTCTGCTCGATGAGCAGGGCCAGGCCGTTGACCTGGTGAAAACAGAACGCAACCAGGCTCACCGGCTGATTGAAGAGTTCATGCTGGCGGCCAACGAAGCCGTTGCCCGTTTTCTCACTAACAACAGTTGGCCTTTCCTCTATCGCATCCATGAAAAGCCCGAACTTCTGAAACTGCAAGAGTTACAGCAATTGGCCGCCGAATGTGGTATCGGACTGATTCTGGGTAAGAACCTGCAGCAGTCTCTACAGACATTGTTAGCAGATGCCGCAGGGCGCCCGGAAGCGCGTCTGATCAACCAACAACTGCTGCGGAGTTTGCAACAGGCTTGTTACTCACCGCAGAATAGCGGTCATTTTGGTCTGGCTGCCGAGTGCTATTGTCATTTCACTTCGCCGATCCGCCGCTATCCTGACCTGATAGTCCACCGCGTTCTCAAGCTGGCGTTGTCTGGGCGTCCAAAATCTTCCTCTGCTTCTTTCACCGAACTGCAAACCCTCGGCAAGGAGTGTTCAGCCAAAGAGCGTCGAGCCTTAAAAGCCGAGCGTGATCTTATCGATCTCCGCAGCTGCCAGATTATGGCTGGTCGGGTTGGGGGTGAGTTTTTGGGTACCATTTCTTCGGTTACTGAGTTCGGTTTTTTTGTCGAACTGGATGACCTGTATGTTGATGGCCTGGTGCAT
>JASJGT010000182.1:0-3626 GCA_033791405.1 Desulfuromusa sp. | reverse complement strand
TTGATCAACAACCAAACTGGCTGCTTCGTGCTTGAACTCTTTTGTAAATGATCGTCTGTTTCTTTGATTCATAGAACACCTCTCTTGGGGTGGTGACTATACCACCTAAATTGGTGTCCGGTTTTATTGAACCACTACAGTTCAGAAGTCATAAAATCTAAGTTTTGACAAAGATGGAACAGTTTAGGATACTGCTCTGCCGGTCATCACTCTCCTTTAGGTGTCACAAGTCATGCTCAGCTCATCCAATAATTCAAATCGCGCATCTTCACAATCGGGCATGGCTCTTTGTGCAGCGTGTTCCGCAGGCTTCTTTTGGGGGACTGGTGCTGTGGTCGTCAATATACTCATTGCAAAGCATGGCCTCACACCTGAAAACATTTCGTTCTGGCGGTTCACAGTTGGTGCTGTGATACTCCTCGCGATTTTCGGGAGGCAAATTCATTGGCAGCAACTGCGACCCCTCATGATGACTGTGCTCGCTGCTGGCACTGCTATGGCCGGATACGTTCTGTGCTGGTTTCTTGGAATTGCACACATTGGTGCCGCAATTCCAACATTGATCGCCTTATGCCTACCACCAGTCCTTGTGACACTTTTCGCGCTAGTTCGTGGTCAGGAAACTCTTAACATTCATCTTTTTGCTGTGTTAACAGCCGCATTGACTGGTACGATTTTGATCGTGTCTCGACATGGAACTGGAGCGGGCACTACAGATCAACACGAATTGATCATTGGCATTTCGTATTCTTTTGGATCTGCAATTCTTTATGCAGGCTTCGCACTTATCAGCGGTCGTCTTTCCACCCGGCTCGGAGCTGGACAGGCAACCACGTGCCTGACTGTCGTAGCAGCTTTGGTCATGGGTCTCTCCTCGCTGTACCGACCTCTTTACTGGCCAACAAGTCTTCCACCACAAGCCTGGCTCTTCTACCTTGGCGTGGTGACTGCTGCACTCGCCTTGCTCGCTTTCAGTTGGGGTGCCGCACGGCTAACCCCGACAGCATTGACGGTTGCCACATTGGTCGAACCGCTCACCGCAGTGTTGCTGGCGGCCCTCTTCCTAGGAGAGCATCTGGGGGCTTGGCAGTGGATCGGCGGATTTCTGCTGCTGCTGAGTATCTGGGGGCTTGGACGTAGACGGACCTTGCCGGTACTGTAGTTTCCGAGACACAACAAAACCTGACAATGACTGTCAGATCAGCCTAACCTGATTTCCACAAAAGGTTACATGTGAAAAAAGCCGTCGGAGCATTTCCGGCGGCTTTTGCGTTTCATAAGCTCTAAGTTTTGAGATTCGCAGGCTCTGAGTGTGTTGGATAGTAGGGCAAATTGGAAGCCCTTCCGCTTGACATTCTCCCGTTAATTACGCTAGAAACGATAAGTTATTGTTTCTGCAGAACAAGGAACGGCTCGACCTGATTTCAAATGGTTGGGCCGTTGTACATTTTGTGCTGGAGTCCTGCCGTATCTAGGGAGAAATTACCAGATTTAGATTGTCAAAAGTCAGGATCTTCCTTTTGATAAAGAATTTTGGAGCGATCCGGTTAGTTTGCAAGAGTAGTAAGTAGTGAAATATAGCCCTGGGTCGATATCGATCTGGGGTTTTTATTGATGAAATGAAAGGACTTTTGAAGGAGAAAACATGGGCAGACCGGCCTGTCAAAAGTCATGAAAGCAGTTTTGAAGCGATAAAATTTGATAATTACACTGAACTTTGCAGACTTTTCAGATTTATATTGTTTTACGCATTTGCAAAAACCATTGAAACGCCAATAAATACCGCTAATGCCGCCGCCACAGAAGCAAAATGTGGACGTTCTTTAGTCATAATCCAAACGACAGGAAGTAATATTATTGGGGTTGTTGCTGACAACGTAGCGACAATACCAACTGGAGCTACTTTAATAGCCCAGAGTAATAAACTCATTCCTACCCCCATACCGAGTAATCCACTGGCAATAACCTTCATTGTTACGCTTAAATTCATGGTGCGATAGGCTGAAAGCGCGGTTACACCCCTCGTCAGTATTAGAGTTAAAAAAAGGCAGATAAATGAAATCCAAACACGAATCGCCGTTGCCAATACCGGGTTAGTGCCCGTTTGCATTGCATCAAGGGCAATAAATGTGCCTATTGACTGACAAACCGCGGCTAGGAATCCAAAGGTAATACCAACACCAACTTTACCTACGGATTGTTCCCAATGGTGCTTCCCTGCGTTTTTGCGAAAAACGAGAGCCATCATGACACCGCTTGTAACTAATACAACGCCGACAAAGTTGATCAATTGGTGGGTTTCATCGAACCAATAAATTCCAATTAAAAAGCTTATAGGAGCATTAGCCGCAAATAGTAATCCGGCAAGACGTGGCCCCAGTCTTTTAACGCATCCAAATAACAAGGTATCACCCATATAAATGCCGACAAAGCCCGACAGAACCAAGGAGAATGTCAGATTGCTTGTCGGTAAATCAAATTGTCCCATCAAGGCAAGATAAAAAGACAATATCAATGCAACGCATAACATCCTAAATGCATTAAATGATATCGCACCCAAATGTCTGACAGGCCCAACAGTCAGCAAGCTGCTAAAAGCCCATGCAGTCGCAGCCCCTAATGCTGCAATATAGCCAAGTATTTGCAAAGATGTTTTCCTTTTGAGGTTAGATGGTTAGTGTATGTCGTCAACCTCCCTGGCACATTGAGGCAAATAACCTGAGAGGCACATCTCCGAAGCATCGCGGGTCTAATGGTTTCCGTTATAGTGGTTTCATTTTCTGATGTTTTCTGCTTCTTCTTTCCAGTGCTTGCTCTCTGACTAGGCCGCGAAGCAATTTTATTTCTTTTTCTCTGCCAAAGTAAACATCAGCCGGAGTCATGTTGTCGAGAGATTCGTGACTTCAATAACTGGTTCAGAAAAATAGTCCCATTGTTAAAAATAAAGGTTTCACTTTTGTGAATTGCTCAATTGTGGCTGATCACGGAAAAAATCGGGAGTTATGGTAGGACATTTGAAGAGAAAATCATGGCCGGATCGGGTTGTCAAAAATCAGGGAAACACTCTTGAAGAGGAAAAATCGGTTATTCCCTGAATGTCCGTTTTAAATGCTAAATGTTGAAAATAAACACCCTGTAACTTTGGTGATAGAGGATTTGTAAAAAAATGGCCTGCTCAAAAATCGAACAGGCCATCAAGGTACTTCGCAGGCAAAATTTGGAAGGCGCTTGGGAAGGTTAACGATCTAGCAACAAATCGACTTCTTCCTGAGGCAGAACTTGTGCTGAATAGTTGCCTGGCCCAATCTTCAGTTCAATCGCTCTTACAAAGGCATGCAAGTGATCAGTTGATCCCTCCAGCAATTTCATATAACTTTGTTGTAAGGGCCCTTCATCGGTATAGTACAGTCCACACTCGTCTTCGCCAATACCATTTTCAGTTTCAACAATCACTTTCGGGCAGTGAACGATATCATGCATATCGATTTCTTCGATAAATGCTCCAACGTAGAGAGCCTCTAATTCATTGGTTTGGCCCCGGTCCACTAAGGCATTAAACTTTTCATAAAAATACCAGCCAAACTCTTTACCGGTAAAAGCCCCAATACTGGTATCTGTGTTGGGGT
>JASJGT010000181.1:0-5960 GCA_033791405.1 Desulfuromusa sp. | reverse complement strand
GACGCTATCGTCATTGCACTTTGGCTGTTATCACTCTGTGCCTGGCTGGCTGCAGCAAATACTGTCCCAACCAGAACAAAATAACCAGCAAACAATATGGTAAAAATACGTAACAACATTAAATATCCCCCGAAAGAATTAACCTGTCTTTTCAACCACAAATAAAAATGGGGATTGTGGCCGATTACTCACTTTCATCTGTAAAACATGAAAACTTGGATCTTGCAGCCCACTAAAGAATTCACTAACCGCATTTCCCTCTTCTGTTCCTCCAGGATGTCCAGGGTAAATAACCACCGCCATCCGCCCCCCCTGAGCCAGCAAAGAACAAGCCTGTTCCAAAGCCAGTACGGTTGTTTCGGGTTGGGTGATAAGCTCCTGATTCCCTCCGGGAAGATAACCAAGGTTAGCAATAATTCCTTTTGGTGATGCAGGCATCATCCTGGCAAAATCAGCATGACTCATTTGCAACAAGTCAATTCCGGACTCACGTTGTAGAGGTTGAATATCACGCTGCTGCAGCCTGACCTGAGCTCCCGCAGCGACCATTTTTTCGCGCGTAGCCAATAATGCCTGATCTTGGATATCAAACCCAACCACCTGTCCAGTTTTCCCGACCAGCTGAAATAGAGCCAAAGTATCCTGCCCGTTTCCGGTGGTTAAATCTGCGACAAGATCACCAGGCTGAACAGCTTCAGCCAGAAGATCCTGGCTCCATTGTACCACCCGGGTTAAAACACGTTTCACGAATTGGCGACTTTCAGTTTGGCCTCGATCAATTGTCGATGGGATAGACCAATTAATGTCCCCAATTGACGCATCAGTGCCTCTTCGTAGTGATCTAACCGCCCATCAGCATAAACTAACTGCCAAATAGCTTCAATAATCTGTTCTTTTTCCGGTTGTGAAAAAGATTTATTGATCTCCCGGGTAAACTGATGCAAATCGTGGCTCTCTCTACGAGTCTCTTCCGCTAACTCCAATAAATCCGCCAAAGATGCTTCCGACACGGAAAAATGCTCCATGAGCAAAGTGCCCAATAAATCCTGTTCAGTCTGGTGAAAATCGCCATCGGAGTGTGCAACTTCCAGCAACAGAACCGCCGCCGCCAGAGGGATACGATCTTGTGAAACTGAATCAACTTGATCTGTTGGCGTAGCAAAAACCTGCAATAATCTTTTTAACATCGATTTATCTACTTCCCATTCATTTTTTTATAGCTGATGACCCGTGCCTTTTCGAGGGTTATCATTCCCCCCTGTAACATCTCATCAAGCTGAGGAATAATACTTTCTATTTTCTCTTCATGATCGACAACTTCGATGACTAACGGTAAATCCTGCGACAAGCAGAGTAGCCGATCAGTGTGCAGAACAGAATTCGCCCCAAATCCAGAAACGCCTCTCAGGACTGTTGCCCCGGCAAAACCTTTTGCTCGAAATAATTCCAGCAACACTTTATAGAGAGGTTTATTTTGACAACGATCTGACTCACCGATAAAAATCCGCATCAGGGTTTGTTCCCCATCCAGACGTTGCATCCAGAGCTCCTTTTATTATGTTAATTGGCGTGCAACCAGTACCCCCAAGAGGGCAAAGAGCAAACATAACACAATATTCAATAGAATATTAAGACCTGCCTGCCAAAAGCTACCATCTTCTAACAGCCGCAGAGTTTCATAGGAGAAAGTTGAAAATGTCGTAAAACCACCCATAAAACCGACACCCAGCCCGATCCGTATTTCCGGGGAAAACAGGGTACTGCGCAAACCAAACGTCATCAAAAGACCCAGCAGAAAGGACCCCACAATATTGACAAGTAGAGTACCATAAGGCAGATTGCGCCCAACTAACTGATAAGTCCAACCAGAAGCCAGATAACGCGCAACACAACCGAACCCACCAAAAATACCAATATAAAACAGCTGCATACCAATTCCAGACAATAGGACACTAATAATAGTCGAATATTATCAATTAAAAAGTTAGTGCTTGTCAATCAACATATCGTACCCAAAAGGGCTCTTTTAGCATCACAGAACGGTAAGATGATTGACAAACTTGATCAGATTCCGTAGCTTCTTGAAATTAATTGCTACTCCAAAGGGACAAACATCGATGAAACAAACATATAAATACCTTTTACCAGTCCTGATCTGCCTTTTCCTTGCCGCTTGCGGTGGATCTAAAGTAAAACCAGAAAACTCTGCGGAAAAATATTTCCAAGAGGGTGAACGCTATTTTGAAAGCAATCTTTATGATGATGCCATCGCTTCCTGGGAAAAGGTGAGAGACACATTTTATTCACCCGAACTGAGCATGCTGGCAGAATTAAAAATTGCTGAAGCGTATTATATATCAAAACGTTATGATGAGGCGGCAATTGCCTTTCAGGACTTTCTTAAGCAGCACCCCAACGATTTTCGCGCTGCAACAATTCTTTATCGAATGGGTCTCAGTTATTATCAGCAAATTCTTTCGCCAGACAGAGATCAAACCAACACTGAAAATGCCCTGCACAGCTTTAAAGAACTCATCAGGCAGTTTCCAAATGATCCTCAAACACAGGAAGCAGGCTATCTGGCTCAACGATGTAGAACCCGTTTGGCAGAGCACGAAGTTTATGTCGGTCGGTTTTATCTGAAAAGAAAACAGTACCAACCAGCCATCAGTAGACTGGAAGGGCTTTTGGAATCTTTCCCCGATTACTACTATCGGGATGAGGCCTATTATTTTCTCGGCAAAGCTTACTTTGAAACGGCACAACCAGATAAGGCTAAACATATCTTCAACCAGTTAATTGAAGAATTTCCAGGCAGTGATTATTTTGATGATGCGCAAAAAATGTTAAAAAAAGAAGGTTAATAGAAACTCTCAAAAATTTCAGAACCGGAACCTTTTTCTAAAATTGGTTCCGGTTTTTTTATGGCGACCACCATAATTACCAGAAGTGATAATTTAATCCTTGTAGTCAGTTTTTTCCTTGACTTGATTGTACGCAACATTATATAAGAAACGCTGTTCTTCTGATGGCAATTTGATGACTGTTCTGGTGGTCTTTCCACCTTTCAAAAAAGATTCTTAACTTTTTGATATTACTATCAAAATTTGTTTTTCAGGGCTTTATAAAGCCATTTCTAACTGCTGTTTTAACAGCACATTCAGAGCGGTGCAGTTGAGTATCGCTGAATCCATTTACAGGAGGAGAGAGAATGTCCGATTACGGAACACTTCAAGATCGCGTTCGTAACAAAGAGTTGCTCAAACTGGTTAAAACACCTGAGCAATGCGTCGAGTACTTCAAAGATGGCATGAACGTTGGCATGTCCGGCTTTACTCCAGTCGGTTACCCAAAAGTTGTCCCTGTCGCGCTGTGTGATCATGTGGAAAAAAACAACCTTCAAGGCAAATTGAAGCTCAACCTGTTCATCGGTGCTTCTGTTGGTGCTGAAGTAGAAGATCGCATGGCATCTCTCGACATGATTGACCGTCGCTGGCCATATCAGACCGGTAAAGAGCTGGGTAAAGCCATTAACAGTGGCAAAATCCGTATGGGCGACAAGCACTTGTCGATGTTTGCCCAGGATTTGAAGTTTGGCTTCTACACCAAAGACAGTGGCGGCGGACTTGACATTGCGGTTATCGAAGCTTCAGCCATCACCGAAAATGGCGATATCATCCTCTCAGGTGCTATTGGTGCCGCAAACGAAGTTATTGACATTGCCGACAAGATCATTGTTGAGATCAATACCGGTCTCCCTTCTTTTGAAGGGATGCATGACATCTTCATGACCGATGTCCCTCCATATCGTCAGATTATACCTATCACCGATGCCAAGCAGCGTATCGGAACCCCATGGGTTCCAACTGACACCAGCAAAATCGTTGCTATCGTTGAGTCCAAAATGCCCGATAACGGTCGCTCCCTGCGCGGTACTGACCCAGTAGCTCAAGCTATTGCGGACAATATCGTTGACTTTTTCCAAGTCGAAGTTAAAGCTGGTCGTCTACCAAAGAACCTGTTGCCATTGCAATCAGGTGTTGGTTCAATCGCTAATGCAGTTGTTGGTGGCTTGACTACTTCCCCTTTTGAAGACCTCATCGTCTTTACTGAAGTTTTGCAGGACACCTTCTTGGACTTCATGGACTCCGGCAAGTGTAAGTACATCAACTGTACCTCCTTATCACTATCCAACGATGGCTTTAAGTTGTGGTGGAAAGACTTTGAGAAGTACAAGAACTTGGTGCTGATGCGTCCTCAACAGATTTCCAACAACCCGGAAGTTATCCGTCGTCTTGGCGCTATCGGCATGAATACTCCACTTGAATTTGATATCTTCGCCCATGCAAACTCCACTCATGCTGGTGGTACCCGCATGCTGAATGGCATCGGTGGTTCCGGTGACTTCGAGCGGAATGCTTACATCTCGATGATGCACTGCCCATCATGTCGTGCCAGCAAAACTGACGAGTTCGGTATCTCTGGTGTTGTTCCAAAGGTTCCACACGTCGACCACACTGAGCATGATATTGATGTTCTGGTCACCGAGCAGGGTCTGGCTGACCTGCGTGGTATGTCACCACTTGATCGTGCCCGCGAAATCATCGCCAAGTGTGCTCACCCGACCTACAGAGACTACCTCACTGATTACCTTGAGCGTGGGATCAAAGCTACTGGTGGTCATCATGAGCCACAGCTGTTGGACGAATGTTATAACCTGCACCTTAACCTCGCCAAAAACGGCACCATGCGTTTCTGGGAGAAGTAAACTAGATTATAACAGTTCTATTGCAATAAAATGGCTCCGCTGGTTTTCCGGCGGAGCCTTCTTTTTTAATCAAAATCAAAAACTTTAACGCAGAGACGGAGAGAGGCAGAGAAGAACAAAAGCTAAAATATCTTTTTAGCTTAAATCATGAACATAGCCAAATCAGATTCAGTCTTTGGTTTTCTCTCCATTTCTCAGCGATTCGCTGCGGCTCTCCGTTAAAAAATTCTTTACTCTCACCAGACCGATTCCCGCATATAAATCAACCGTTGATTCCCGTTAAAAATTCCAAAAGTTGCCTTAGCCGTCGGATTACTGCCGCCTGGCTGCAGCCATTCCATATCCGCCCCTGTTGCCTGAGACAGATCAAGGGTCAAATCAACACTGCCATCATTGCCAACCCCTGGAGCACTTAAACTCAGGCTATTCCCCAGCCCGGAAAGCAATGTTCCATTTCCAGAAACTGTCGTATCACCAGAAGCCAGATTCCCCTGATAATTACTGAAGGTTAAGTTCAGAGAATCATAAGCGGAGCAGTTATCAAGAGAATTAAGGACAAATCCAGATCCGTTATAATATTCAGTCAAAACTGGAATAGTCAGTGGTAGAGTTTCCGGACCATAGGCATTTTGTAATTGCATCTGCCCATAACGGATTTCTGTACCAGTCGGTAAAAACAGACTAGGTAGCCCGGTTGCAGAAACACCATCACTATCGGAAATTGAGACTACGGAAAGCTGAATATCACTGGTAAAAGGTGCGACAAGAGCATTTGGCTCACGCGTATAGGTAAATTGATCAATCCCGAGAGTAAAATCAAGGGTTCCATCATTATTGGTATTGAGACTGCTAGCAGCAGGCGCCCAGCTTAAATTCAGCAGCGTTGCTGCATCTGCACCAAGGTTACTGGAATCAGCAGTTACAGCCGGCATATTGATCTGGGTGGCCGGATTCGTCAATTTGACAAAATCATCACGATAATTAACGGTCGTGTTCCCAGCGCTTCCAGTTGCGGTAATCAACATTTCTGGGAAATGAGGAAGAGCGTAGCTGAAAGGTTGTCCCGTATAGGTAAATCCGCTGCAACCATCTTGTAGAATACCGTTATTTGTGATCGACGTAATAAAATGATCCGGAGTAAAACGGCCCACATTTACGGAAGTTGCCACCGGCAAAGCGCCCCCCAAATAAT
>JASJGT010000180.1:0-3149 GCA_033791405.1 Desulfuromusa sp. | reverse complement strand
AAATCAGGACATACAATCAAGCGTGGAGATAATATCACTCTGAACGGCTCAACGGGCGAGGTGATGCTTGGTATTGTCCCGAAAATACAACCGGAAGTTAGTGGTAATTTTGCCGTTTTCATGGGATTAGCGGATAAGTTTCGCCGTCTTAAGGTGCGCACCAATGCTGACACTCCTCACGATTCTAAAGTTGCTCGGGACTTTGGCGCTGAAGGGATTGGTTTGTGTCGGACCGAACATATGTTTTTTGAAGGGGATCGAATTCAGGCGGTGCGAGAGATGATCCTTGCAGATGATCTGGAAGGGCGTAAGCGTGCTCTGGACAAAATTCTGCCGATGCAAAAAGGGGATTTTATCGGTCTCTTCCGCGAAATGAAGGGATTGCCGGTTACAATTCGTCTGCTTGATCCACCGCTCCATGAATTTTTACCACAAACCGATGACGATATTTCGGAACTTGCCAATGCCGTTGGTATCCGTTTTTCCGAGGTCAAAAGTCATGTGGAAGAGCTCCATGAATTTAACCCGATGCTGGGGCATCGTGGCTGCCGTTTGGGAATTACTTATCCTGAAGTCTATGACATGCAGGTGCGAGCGATTATGGAGGCTGCCTGTGAGCTGGTCAAGAACGAAGGGTTCAAAATTATTCCAGAGATTATGATTCCGTTGATCAGTCATGTTAATGAACTGAAAATTCTACGTGCCAATGCGGTTAAGGTGGCGGACGAGGTTTGTCAGAGCTATGGGATCAAAGTCGACTATTTGATCGGAACTATGATTGAATTACCCCGTGCTGCTCTGACAGCTGATGCGATTGCTCGTGAAGCAGATTTCTTCTCATTTGGAACCAATGATTTAACCCAGACCACATATGGTTTGTCACGTGATGATGCTGGCCATTTTCTCCCCTATTACATTGAGAGAGGGGTTTTGAAAAAAGATCCCTTTGTTGCTCTTGATCAACGCGGGGTAGGGGAGCTGGTGAAAATTGGTTTTGAGCGGGGGCGTAGTACCCGTCCCGATTTAAAAGTTGGAATCTGTGGTGAACATGGTGGCGAGCCTTCTAGTGTCGTTTTTTGTCACAATATAGGCTTGGACTATGTTTCCTGCTCTCCGTATCGTGTGCCGATTGCCCGTTTGGCTGCTGCACATGCGGCACTGCAGGATAAGTGATTCATTATAGAAATATATAACGCCCTACCAGGTTTTGGTGGGGCTTTTTTGTTGTTTGTTTATTGATTTCAGCAACACTCTCTTACCCCGTATTTACTAATAAATTCAATTAACTGCTTCTTTTCAATCGGTCTGCTGTAATAAAATCCCTGCGCAATACAAGAACCCTGTTGTAATAAGTATTCGTGTTGCGCTTGGGTTTCTACCCCTTCAGCAATAAAGTCAAGCTGCAACCCTTTAGAGACATTAATGATGGCTGGAATAATAGTATCATTCATATTCTCTACAGTGATTTTTTGCATAAAAGACTGATCTAGCTTCAAAGTATTTAGTGGTAGATGATTCAGATAGCTGAGCGATGAGTAGCCGGTTCCAAAATCATCAATCGCAATTTTAATTCCTGCATCTGTCAATTTCACAATATTTGTAATTGTTTTGTTTATGTTCTGTATCAGGATATTTTCTGTTAGTTCAATTTCAATTTCTTTGGGGTTTATTCCATGGGTATGAAGTGTTTCCAGAACGTAGTCGGCAAAATTCCCCATTGCCAGTTGGAGGGCGGAGACATTGATAGAAACTTGTACCTGCAACCCTTTTTTATTCCAACCGCAGATATCTTGACAGACTTTATTAAGGACAATTTCCCCAATATCATTAATTAATGAGGTCTCCTCTGCAATATCGATAAATTTACCTGGCAGGATCAGTGTTTTCTTGGCCGACAAAATTCTAACGAGTGCTTCAGCCGCATGGATTTTACCTGTGGCTAGATCGATTTGTGGTTGATAAAAAACTATAAATCGATCATTTTTGATTGAATCTCTGATCAGGTTCTCAACAAAGACGGTATGACTGTTTTTATTTTTAAGGTGGGTACTGTACAAACAATGTCGTTTCCGGGTTTTGGTTTTAGCACTGCACACAGCGGTATCAGCGTTTCTTATCAAAACCTCCCTGGTCTCTCCATGATCTGGATAGATTGCGATGCCGATACTTAAAGTGATATGAATCTCATGCCCGTTCTGCTTATATGGCAGCGCAGTATCGGCAATGATATTATGTGCGGCAGCAATGGCATCATCGGCTGAGTTTAAGTTTGATATGAGCAAAACAAACTCATCACTGCCCAGTCGGGCTAGAGTGTCTTCCCCGCGGGTACATCTCCGCAATGTTTCTGCAAGACTTTTTAGTAGTTCATCTCCAATACTTTGTCCGTAGGTGTCGTTGATGAGTTTAAAACGGTTGATGTCAATAAACAGCAGCGCAAATTTTTCACTGTTTTCATTGGAATGGGCAATCAGTGATACCAGTTTTTCGTTTAGTCGTGTTCGATTTGGTAATCCAGTCAACAAATCATGATTGTGCTGAAAGCGGATAATTTCTTCTGCTTTCTTTCTATCTGAAATATCTCTGGCGACCCCATAGGTTCCAATAAAGCTTTGTTTGCGATTATAGTTTCGCCCCAGTTTATACCCCCTGGAACCTTTTTTTTCAATATTGATAGCACGCACTTCAACGTGCAGCAGGAGTTCACTGTTTTTACACTGTAACCTGAGTTCCTGACTTTTGGTCTCTTTAGGAAACTGTTTATTGCTGAAAAAAAGATTTGCCCGATCGAGATCTTGGGCATAAATGACTTCTTTATAGTGTTTTCCAATGATCTCTTTTCTGTTGTAGCCAAGTAATCTGATGGTGTTTTTATTAACAAAAACAAAATGACCTTCACGATCAAGCATGTAGAGTAAGTCTGGTGAATTATGGACGATAAAACGGTGTAGGGCTTCTGATTCTTCCAGCTTGCCCAGCATTTCCCGGTTTTGTTGTTCCAGATTGATTTTTTCCAGAACATTTTTGATCGAAAATAAGAGTTCATCGGCTGAATAGGGTTTTCGGATAAAGTCCTTTGCCCCATTTTTTAGAACATGGATGGCTTTTTTTATCTCAGATTCACCGCTGACAACAATAACATTTGTATC
>JASJGT010000179.1:0-8881 GCA_033791405.1 Desulfuromusa sp. | reverse complement strand
AGTTACTAAATCCCTGGGATTCCGATAGGACCAGGAAGATCGGGGATTAAACACCCTGAACACCCCGAAAGAATGATTGGAATAAGTAAGAAGAAAATTAAAATTGCCAGTTTTTTCATGGCAGGATCGTCCTTAGTCTTTTACCTGAAATTAAAACGGTGAATGGTGCTTTCGTTAGTCATGTCATTGTCCTTTGAAAACCCCTTTATTCTCCAAAGATAGGTCGATTTTTCAGAGAAATACCTGCTCAGACTATGGGTAGGTATGGTGTAGCGGGCCTCCCTTGTATAGGCTGAAAAGATCGGTGCCTGATCTTCTGGTTCGAAAAATTCGATCAGGTAGGAAGTGGTATCTTTTTGCAGCTGCCAGCTGAAGGAAAGGGGCGAGAAATCAACATCGAGCCGGTCTGTTGGTGAAATTATCTTGATCGGCACAAACGCTTCTTTTTTCCCTTTTTCGGTGACGTAATAGATCGCCTCAGGGATTGTGCCGAGAACCGGTTCGGTTACCACCAACTGGATCCGGTGACCGCCTGTTTGGTAAGTGGGAAGAGGCGGCACCGTTGGCAAGACCAGAACCGTATTAGCCCCGGAGATCAGGGTTTGCTGGATACGGGAATGGATAGCCCCGTCCACAGCCCAGTATCCTTGAAGAAGACCTGAACCGATGAAACTGAGCCGAGCAGAGACCTGGGGCGGACTCTGGTTCTTCACGATCGTTATCTCCGGCCGGTTGTTATCGAATTGGATCTGCAATCTTTTGATCCTCAAAGGGCCGGTGACCCCGGTGGCGAGATATGAAATAGTGAAGGTACGATCAGCGCTTTGCGGGGTTGTGCTTACGTCGCTATCTGTGCCCCTGATCGTTACGGTTGCAGTCCCTGATGTGGTCACGGTGCCGGAAATAAGTCCGGAGGGGCTCAGGCTGAGGCCTGGCAGGCTGCCGGCAACAATGGTATAGACGGTCGGAGGAGGAACGCTTGTCGCCTGTAACTGGTACGAGTATGGCGCCCCCACGTAGGCAGGAGGCAGCGGCGAGTTAGAAACCCAGGTTACGGATGCAAAAGCCTCTTTAGCCGGAAAGATCGCAGCCAAGAGCACAATCAGAAAAATGATGAATGACCTTCTTTTCATTACAAGCTACCCCTTTAAAATGTAAACGGCATAGTGGAGGTTAATATCAGCAGGATGACCAGATTTTCATTTTCTGTATTGAAGAGATGGTCTTTGGTCTTTATGTAATTGCTGCGAATACCGATGGTCAGGTTGAACGGATCGACGGTTTTATGGCCGGTGATCGAATAGGCGATTTCGAAATCCGTTGAAAAGGTTTCCGTTTTGGCACCGCTATTAACTTTGGCAAGGTTATAGCTCCCGACCAGGCCGTAACCAAGCAGATCGTTATAGATCCTGCCCTGGATCTGAAGGTTTGCCAGATAGTTGTCACTCTCTTCTCCGGTGATATCCAGTTCAGTCCGGTTAAAAGAAAGCCCCGTAGACAAAGCCAGGCTCGACTTGCTGTACGCTGCTGTCAGAGACAGCGCGGAACTGGTCGAGTCTCCATCGTCCAGGCGGTTATTCAGGATCGAATAGCTTGGCTGCAGGGTCAGGTTGAGATTTTCTTTCAGGTAGCTGAAAGAGGCTGCGACTATATCGCTTTCTATCTTGGTGGGATCAACTCCTACCGGTTCATCAGTTGTTTCCAGGATGGTTTTTGAATAGTTAACCCCGATCGGGAAGCGGGGGTATTTTCGCCAGTTATAGTTAAATGAGCCCATCGTTGTGTAAGCAGTTGGCAATAAAATATCGTCATCGACATTATTACGATGCCTTGACAGACCGAGAAATACGTCCTGGGTTTCAGAAGATCGCCCCCCGCTCAAGAGAAAACCCTGCCGATCATTGTTAATGGCCTGACCGGGGATATTGTAATGGAGTCCAAAATATTCATAGGCCCCCTGATACGTGTACTTGTCTTTTGTACCACTAAAAGCAAGACGATAAGCCTTATCGTCTTGGGCGGCTACAGCGTCGGCGATATCATCATCGAAGCTGGAATCATAAAATTCCATTTCGGTAATAAATTTCTGACTAAAAAAATCCGTCTGAAGAACACCGCCGCCAATCCAGCCTTCGTCGCCTCCGCCTATGGTATATAGTCCCAAGCCGCCTCCGGTTGAGCCACCGGTAATGTAAAGAGCTTTGAAAAGGGCCTTGTCTTTGACCAAGACAACAGAGCCGGATACACCCTTCAGGTGGTTCTCATCAGATCCGTCGAGACCTGTATCTTCACTGGTCCTGAGACCGAATACCGGATCTGTTTTAACGACAAAGGCGCCGACATCTACCGCCTTGTACGAAAAAGAGGCCTTGGCACCTCGTCTGGCGAAATTCTGGAGGGTGGAGGTTGATTCGGTGATCTGGACATCACCCAGTTCAGCCAGAAAGTATGAATCGCCTTTCCCTGTCTTTTCAAGCATGAGATGATAATTACTAACATTTACCCCTTCCCGGAGCGGTGTCTGAATCGGCACATCCTGGTCCTGATCGAAGTACCTGATGTTGGTGTCCAGCGAAAGACCCCAGTTCCCTTTCTTGACCAGTGAAGAATTAGCCAGGTTGGCATCGACCTTCCAATCAGGAATATTGACCGCGTCATCCGGTTTTATAAGGCGCCCTTCAAATCTGGCCGTTAATTGATTGGCTGAGATCAGATCTTCGAAGCTCTCTGAATGCCTGATCGAAAAGGCGAACGCCTGCTGGATTTCCCGCCCATCCTGAGTATAGAGGATTACGTTGACCTGATGTTGACCGGACATCAGAACCTGGATAGGCTTGAAGGAAAAACCTCCCGGGGAAACATCTATGATTCCGGTGACATCTGCACCGTCAAGATAGACAAAAAGATACTCCTTGCTGAAAGGTGCAGTGATGTTGCATTTGATCAGGGGTTTTTTGCCGATGACCTCGGATCCATTTGCAGGCTGGACTATCTGCACCGGCCCTGGCCCGCCTTCTACCTGGGCGCATGCTAGAGAAGGCAAGAATGCAAAAAGGGCGCAGGCAATCATAAGAAAACGCCTGGCCACTTTGAAGACTATAAGAAAAGACTCATTCTTATCCAATTGCATCGTACCTCCATCTGTTCTACGGTCGCCCAGGCTTCCTCTGGCTCATTGAAGCATTACCCCGTTTGCCTGGAGTTTCCCGGCGTTGGCACTAAATCCTGCCTGGCTCAAACCGGCAGCGCCTATGGTCAGCGATCCTGAACTGGTGAAACCGATATAGAGAGTCATATCACCGTACTCTCCGTCATCGGGATCTTCCCCGCCGCCTGCTGGTGCACTATCTTCATCAGGGTCACCACCTCCGCCGGTATCATCTCCGCCTGCTGGTGCACTATCTTCATTAGGGTCATCAGCTCCGACGGTATCACCTCCACCACCGGGAGCCATTCCTCCGCCCACCATCTTCGCTCCGGCACCTCTTGGAACCATCCCCAACTGACCACTTCCGGGGACAAGACCACCCCTGCCTTCGCCACAGTCAACACCAACAAGGCCACCTGGGCCACCGCCACAGTCCACACCAATTGCGGCACTACCTGGAGCCAGACCTGCCGGAGGATAACCAGAACCAATATTGCCTGGTGAAGATGGTTTCGCCGAACCTATTGACTTGCTCCTTTTTTGGCCTTTAGAAACCCTGGTTATGCCTCCCCGTAGCGCAGGACTTGCTTTCAATTCATCGAATTTACTCACTTTTACTCGCCATTTACCCTGCCCAACCGGGATGACTTGGGCGACCTGGAAGCCAAGAGCTGCAAGTTTTTGTTGGATCTGCTGACGTTGCTGCAGGTCAGTGGGCATCCCGCCCGCCCTTCCGACTTTTTGCCGACCGGGGGCTCCCATTGGCTGCCGGGATACCCCCATCGGCGCAATACCCTTCTTTTGCTGCATTCCCCCCATCGACTCACCATCTACTCCGTCATATTTCACATTTCCGCTACCTTTGATGCTCTGTTGCGCTGGCCCCACTGGGCCAACGGCCGGTGTTCTTATCATGGAACCTGGTTTCATCACGGGCCCACCGGGTTCAACATCCGGGGTTCTACCCATCGAACGGCTGGCACCACCTGCGGCTTTTGATCCAAGGGATGTCTTAGAGTCACGTTGCGTCTCTAAGATAATGGCTTTGCCTGTTTTACTTGTAGGGTCAGGTTTTGTGTAAGGAACAGGTCTGGCTTGAAGAGTTTCTTCTTCCTCCTCCTCAGGCTGGGCAAAGACTATGTTGTCCATTGGGAGGGACAATAGCGTAAAAATTCCGCTTATCGGGAAGAAGAATATGGTGACAAAACCGAGCGTTAACAAAAATTTGGATTTCATAATAAGCCTCCTTTTTGCATTGCATATGCTTGTCCTAATTTATATATCTGTGCAGAATAATTCTGGTGGCCATGATTTGCATAATTATCAAAATTAACAGGTAGTTATGGAGAGAGACACAGTATTCTTTTTTGGAGCCTCGGCTCCTTCACCGCATCTACCCCGGAAACTCATGAACCAAAAGTTATTGCCGCTGCACAGCGGGTAGTGCGGGATTCAAGTTCTGCTGCTGCATTGGAACAACTGGCTTGCTTCCCTTGCCCAGCGGATCAATTGGAATACTCTCAGTGCCCAACGGATCGACCGGCTTTTTCTTGGTGCCCAGTGGGTCAACAGGCCTAATCTTGGTGCCCATCGGGGCGGGTGGCGTGGGAGTCAGACCCTTAACAGTTTTACGGCCTGAGGGTTGAGATCCGAGAGGAGCTATCTGTTTGCCAGATTGTCCGGGCATGGACTTAATCCCAGGTTTTTTCGGACGGCCGCTCCCTTCAAACTGGCCAAGTCCTTGGGATTTTGACCCAGATTGGAATTTCTTCTGTGTTTTCTTTTGCTGCGCGTCTTTTTTGATGACAGGCTTACCGCCCACGTTTCCACCGACAGTGCTGCCCATTGACTGAGGAGGGGTCAACTGGGAGTTATCCAGGAGAAACGGTTTCGTATTGCCAGATAACTGATTCCCAAAGCCCATGAAGCTGACATTTTGAGAGTCTACGATTTTGATGCCAACATCATAACCTGTTACTATACAATTCCTTATAGTGACATTACTTGCCTGCATTACATAAATACCAACATTGCCCCCAGCCCCTTGCAGTGTTGCACCTTCACAGTCGAGGGTTATTCCTGGATACTGGAGAACGATAACCCCTTCAGGGCCATAGTCATTCACAGCAAATACCTTGGCGCACAATTTGGTATCAGTTGTTATATTGATATTATCGTTCAACTGCAGGCAGGTTGTGCAATCCTTTTTACAACCATCCAGGTCATTGGGATTGCCATCATCACATTCTTCGTTAAACACCCTCGACATAACGGTGTTAGGGCTATAGTTTCCAGTAAAGGAGCCTTCATCATGGATTCCATCGCCGCAGACCGGCAGAGTACAGTCATCGCGACAGCTATTGGGAGTATTGCCGTTGCCTGGTCCATCATCACAGTGCTCAAGATGATTTGTAAAGTTATCTACGACGCTATCTCCACAATAAGGAAGTCGACAATCTGTCCGACAGGCATTCGGCACTGAGTCACTGTTTGCGGATCCTTGGTCACATTGCTCGCCAGGATCCCCTATACCGTCACCGCAAACAGATGTGACCTCAATGGCAAGGCCCCCATGATCAACGCATTTACCAATACCGTCCACCACCTCGCCATCTTTACATTTCCAGCCACCGTGGTTACCACATGCGTCAGACGACCAATAGGAGTTTCCGTCACCACACAAATATTCTGTCATAGCCGCTTGTGCCGATTGGCCTGAATAAACAGTGATAAATACAAATGCCGCTGTCAATACAACGGATAACCCCCGAATCCTTTTCATAGTCATCTCCTTTCTCCGTCAGTTACATCTCAACCTCGGAAGCGTCGAGAAGGCAATCACTAGTGTCGCAAGTCAGATGTAAACTTCTTGCCCTTTCCACTCAAGAGGTTCTTCGATTATCTCGTTATATTTATGAGAAAGTTAGCCCTCAATAAAAAACATATCATAAGTTTATTTAAAGTCCAACGTTGTCCATACGTGGAAAATGCCCAGCGAGATGAAAGTTTGTTTTTGGGAGAGGGTATAAAAGGTGGTGTCCAAAGATCTAGGGCCACAATACATTAAACAATGTAATGGTAATTTTAACCATTTAAGTAGACCTGCAAGTTGACCTTCTTCCTGATAGTGTCAGGTCAGTTTATATCTGTTTTGGGAATTGTCAGATCGAATCCGAGTTACGATACATATTCCTCTATGGCTGAATACTCCCAGACCGTACTTAAAACTATCGCGGATATTTTATCCGTAGCTGTATAACATTCGCTAGCAGACTCAGCCTTGTCATCCAGGCCCATCGTGACTGCTTCATGATGAATAATTTGCATTGATGACCGCATCGCCCAGAAACTGAAAAGTAGCCCTCCTTTGCCATTTAAGCTGCCAAACCGCTCAAAAAAACGGCCATGGATCGTATTCTCTGAGTTAGTTCCACGCCTTCATTGAGGAAATAGGTCTTGAACCTAATATCCTTGTCGCGGGTTTTCTCTAACTTGATATGGGTTAGTGTTTGATCACAAGTGATATTCAGGAATTTTTCTCTTTGGCCTGGCTTGAGTTCGGGGGACAGCTCATTGAACTCCACGGCCGTTTTCCAAACCCTGTAGCTTATTTATAATGACATAATGTAAAAGCCGCAGAGCGTTGAACAGCACCTGCGGTTTTGGGTTGTCTTCTGCATTGATCCTGCCATCAATCACCAATCAAGGCTTTCCCACCTTTTCACAAATATGCCGGGCAATCGGCATGGGTTAGGTTGCTGCTGGCGAAGGTGCGTTGCCAACGATCAGGGCACGTTCGCTTTCGACGAACAAGAAGTCATCCAGGGTTGTTCCGTCTGGCTTGACTGCCTGAGCACGGACTCCTGCGGGGTAGGGAAGCGGGTCGCTGAGAGTGACTTTGGGGCAGTAGCGATTGACCTGTTTAAGATACCCGGGACGATAGAGGGAATTTTTTAGTTCGATCAATGTTGGCAGTGGGTATTTCATCACCAGCCGGTAAAGTCCTGAGTAGCTGAGCATTTCTGCCAGATCGCGCAGGTTGATTTTCCAACGGCTGTAACCTTCCCGGGACATGGCCAGTGTCGAGCGCGGCAAGAGTCGCCAGGAGATGCATGAGGTGGTTAAGGTTCATTCGGTGGCTGCCGGCAGGGTCGTTAAGGAAGAAGGTTTGCCCAATGATCTCTTACAGAGACTGGCTGATGATGGGGCTATCCCCTTCTCGTTCGATGAATTAGTCGATCTGGTTGAAAAAGTGAACTAAAGTTAACCTGTTAAAATCAGCAGATTTGCTGGGTGGCCCTTTAATTGATCTGAACTACCCTGTCTCTAAAGAAACTGCAGTTCGTTATTGTTGGCCGACGGAAACCGGTCCCATGGGATCATCTCTTGGGTCTAAACTTACTGCCCCACCGGGTGACCCCAAGCCCGAGACCGGTCCGCCAGGGTCATCCCTGGGATCCAAACCAACCTCACTTCCCGGAGTTGATTGATTTGAAACCGGTCCTGCAGGGTCGGTTTCCGGTATTTTGCCTACATCGCTTCCAGGTAAAAGGGCTGGGTTTGACTTCGGTCTCATAACAGAGTCAGCGACCCTATCGGCTTCTCGTTCATAAGAATCACCTGGGCTACCTACTGTCAGAGTTGAACTTTCGCTGCCAGGGAGGGTTATGCCGACCTCCATATCGTTGGGGACGGGTATATCGCCAAGTCCACCGGGCTTGATCTTTATCTGAGGAATACCTACCTGTGTTTTACGTGGTTTGAAGGCCTCGATTTGTTTCAGGCCGGGAGCATTGAAGTTGGCTTTTTTTCTGCTATTCAGGGGCGATTTATGTCCAGCACCATTGGGATTGTAAGGTTTTGCCTCAGCTGCCGTCGCCGGTTGTTGAAGTGTTTGAACCGGTGTTACTGTCTTTACACGGGACGACTTCTTTGAGATGGGGGCCGTTTGAGTCTGCAAGGTATTCGTTTCTTTGTTGATCGAAGCACCGTTCGCAGACGGAACGATCAAGAACAGAGCAACAATGAGTGGTGCCAAGTAATCAATTCTGAATATTACCTTCATGATTTAGCCTCCCCAGCCTTTTTTCTAATAACAACGTCGTTGATCCTGCTAATTCATTACTATAATAGAAGTATAATAATTTAAGGGGGCCAGTCAAGGAGCGCTCTCTTTGGAAAATATTTTTTTATCTGGCCGGGCAAAGTAAAATAGGATTAACGAAGTGATGGCTCCCAAAGTGTCCGATAGCATATTCTTCTGGGCATCCCAAATGTCCCCCTGGAATCCCAGGAACTCAACACCGCCAATCAGCTTGATACCGGTTCTGCGGCGTTTAGATTTTGTTTATAAGTTTTTCTTTCCACACTTCCCCCCAAATGAAACGAAATCACAAACTCATGTTATTCAAGCTATATATTACTGTTTTGTCAAACTGCAACAATTTACCTAAACGAGTGCTTATCTATTATATATGTGATTGCACAAGCTTTAATATTTTCCATTCGGTTCAAAGCTTAGCAGTTGTGGGAGGGACAAATTGCTTGATCAAGGAAATGGTGAAATTTTAAATGTAACTACATTTGCGAAGACAACTGAATTTTTCGATGCCATCTAATTATCAACTGTCAGCCTTTTACTGTGTAAGCCTTCACGAGCTGATCGAGAAAGCCGAAGAGCTTCTGGTTCATCTCGTCATAATCATTGGCACGTAGGGCGTCGGCTTGCTGCAC
>JASJGT010000178.1:0-12138 GCA_033791405.1 Desulfuromusa sp. | reverse complement strand
GACATTGAGTTTGTTGATGGTGTGGTTGTAGTTATATTGATGAAAATTTACAAATAGTTTGACACGATTAGTAATTTTGTGATAATTCAGGCGACAATTCTTTACCAATATAGGAATTTAAATGTTAAAAACTGCAGCGGCAACCAGAGCGTTTCAGGCGGCGAACAACAGCCTGATAATTGTCCATCACCCAAAAGGGTGAGCTGCACAGGAATATAATCGAATCAACCTGAGGCCATGGACAATGAAGTCCATGGCCTCTTTTTGATGGTGTCGTAAATATTTCGCCCCACGGCGTTACGGTGTTTTTTCAGGATCTCGACATACGTGTGTATGCCTTCACCCCTGAACAAACACCAAGCCTTGTTGGGCAAAATATTGACTTAACCAGCGGGCTTTTCAGAATTTACAGGATTTTCGGGGAGTTGGAAGATGCGTAATAATATTGTCCATATTGGTGCCGGTGAGTTGACCTATGAAATCCGCGCAATTGTAAAGATTGCAGAAGAACTGAACCGGCTTGGTCTCAAAACTAACATGGAAAACATTGGTGATCCGATTGCCAAGGGGGAAAAAATCCCCCTCTGGATGAAGGAGATTGTGTCCGGATTGACGATGCAGGACTGCTCTTACGGATATTGTGCAACCAAAGGGCTGTTGGAAACGCGCCAGTTCCTAGCAGATTTAACCAATCAACGCGCCAAGTCTCAGATTACCGCCGAGGATATTATCTTTTTTAACGGGCTCGGAGATGCAATTCAGAAAGTTTACGGACTGCTGAAACGCGAAGCACGGGTGATTGGCCCTTCTCCAACCTATTCGACTCACTCTTCTGCCGAAGGAGCTCATGCCGGGCAAAAACCGGTCACCTACCGCCTGGACCCGGACAACCACTGGTACCCGGATATGGATGATTTGCGCCAGTCGGTTAAGTATAACCCCGCAATTTCTGCAGTGTTGATCATTAATCCAGATAATCCGACCGGGGCGGTTTATCCCGAACGAATCCTGCAAGAAATTATTGCTATCTGTAAGGAATATGACCTGTTTCTGATCTGTGATGAGATCTATCACAACCTCTGTTACAATGGCACAACGACCAAGCCGATTTCTGACCTGATCGGGGATTTGCCCGCTATTGCTATGAAGGGGATCAGCAAGGAGGTCCCCTGGCCGGGATCACGCTGTGGCTGGATTGAAGTTTACAATGCCGATAAAGATGAGATGTTTAAGTGTTACGTCGACAGTATTTTGAATTCAAAGATGGTTGAGGTCTGTTCGACAACCCTCCCACAAAAAGCGATTCCACATATTCTCGGTCATCCCGAATATCCAAAATATCTTGAACAGCGGCGGAACCGTTATGAATTGTATTCGAATATCGCGTATAATTTGCTGACGGAAGTCCCGGGGCTCAAAGTGAATCGAACTAATGGGGCTTTTTATATGAGCGTTGTTTTTGAGCGGGACAAACTGAATAACAAACAGTCTTTGCCGATTGAAAACCCTAAGATTCGCGAACTGGTTGAGATGCATGTCGGTCTCCCGGATACTCAGACCGACAAGCGCTTTGTCTATTACTTGCTGGCCTCAACCGGCATTTGTGTCGTTCCGATCTCCTCTTTCTGTACTGATGAGCGGGGCTTCCGGATTACTTTATTAGAGCAGGATGAAAAAGAATTTACGCAAATTTTTATCACCATTGCTAACGCCATTACGACTTATCTTAAATCCGAATAATTGATCGTATCCTTGTGAGAAAGGTCGTAGTTGATGTCCCCACGTCCAAGTGAAGCTGAATTGTTCAATAGTCAACCAATCAATAATCATCAGCACTTAATTGATTTTCTGTTGCGTGGCGCCCGTCCCAAATCTGAGTGGGGCGTTGGTCTGGAAACAGAAAAGCTGGTGGTCGATCGCTACACCGGCGAGGCGGTCGGCTATGAGCGGATTCGTGAATTACTTGCCAAACTTGATGGAATCGGGGGTTGGCAAGGGGTTTATGAGCAGGACAACCTGGTTGGCTTGCAGGGGAAGCGTTCCTCGGTGACTTTGGAACCGGGTGGTCAGCTGGAACTTTCTGGAAAATTCTGTTGTGATATCGCTTGTAGTTGGCGTGATCTGAATCGCTATCGAAAACATATTGTTACCATGGGCCACGATCTCGGATTAGTGTTCCTGGGTCTGGGTGTCCACCCATTTACCCCACTGGAGAAGATTTCCTGGTTGCCCAAGCCTCGCTATAAAATCATGGGTCCCTATATGTTGAAAACTGGTGACATGGGGCAACGGATGATGAAGCAGACCGCCGGCACTCAAGTTAATCTTGATTTCTCTGATGAAGCAGATTGTGTTCGCAAGCTCCGGGTTGCACAATGGCTGAGCCCGATCTGTTATGCTTTGTTTGCAAATTCAGCGATTCTTGAAGATCAGCCGAGTGGTTATCTTTCCTTGCGTGGAGAAATCTGGTCCCGGACTGATCCTGATCGTTGTGGTCTGATTGAGCAGTTATTCAAATCGAACGCTGGGCTGAATGATTTTGTCGAATATGCTCTGGATGTTCCCCTCTATTTTATTCAGCGGCAGCAACAATATATCAACATGACCCAAAACCGCTTCACTTTCCGTCAGTTTCTGGAAAATGGTTGGAATGCTGAACAGGCCACTTTAGCTGATTGGGATCTGCACCTGTCGACCCTATTTCCAGAAATCCGGCTGCGACCACAGATTGAAGTGCGCAGTGCCGATAGCCTTCCACCACGTTACACGGCAGCTGTGGCAGCACTTTATAAGGGCTTGCTTTATACTGAACAAGGATTGGCTGGAGTTGAGAGTTATTTTGCCAATCTGTCGATAGAAGATTTCCGGATCTTATATCACTCCTCTTGGAGGGATGGGTTGAAAACCAGAATGAAGGATGGAACCCTTCAGGAGGTTGTAGCTGAATTACTCAAAATTGCAACTCTCAGCCTGCAGGAACAGTTTCGTAACGGGGATAGCGGCGCCGATGAAAGCCTTTTTTTGCGGGAACTGGATGAGATAGTGACAACCGGCGAAACTTTGGCTGAACGTGTTCTGACACGCTGGCAGGGAAATCGGCAAGAAAAGCTGGCACTCTTATTTGAACATTGCGGCTATGCTGAGGGTTGAGCACATTTTTTATTGCTGTAAACTGCGCAAAAGCACAGTTTATTGTTGCGGAATTGGCAGCAATTAAATACGTGATGCCACGTGTATTTTCTTTATTTTTCAGCGTAATCTGCCAACCATCAATTGTTTCGGTGTGGCAGTCGGAATGTTGAAACGAAAAAAGATACATGTTACCTCCTCTCTTAGTTTAAAGGCCAACAGCGGGACTACCTCCCCCCACTGTTGGCCATTTTTTTTGCAACAGGATTTAATCTATTTTTGCTTCACTTTCCCTTGATTTATCAACCTGATTCCTGTTTCAATACGCAGCTTATCACCTGACTCCGTGAGTAAACGGTGGATGAAGAGTGCAAGTGCTTGGATTGCTTAAGCGTTCAATAAAATCTTAGCCCCACCCTAAGGTTAGGCGGTGATTTTTTGAGCGCTTATGCTATTCAATGATTTGTGCTATTCGCCGCCAAGTACTCATGGATTCAGGTATTAATCAAACTAAGGAGCTGCACATGCCATCACAAAAATTTTCTGATCCCGTCGTTCGTCAATCCATTGATACTATTCGTCTTTTAGCTGCTGACGCAGTTGAAAAAGCTAATTCAGGCCACCCTGGGACGCCGATGGAAGCAGCACCGATTGCATATTTGTTATATATGCGTCATCTGCAACATAATCCAGCAAATCCTGATTGGGCCGGACGGGACCGTTTTGTTCTCTCCTGCGGACATGCGTCGTCTTTGATTTACAGCATGTTGCATCTGACTGGTTACGACTTATCGCTTGATGAGATAAAAAACTTTCGCCAGTTTGGTAGTAAGACCGCCGGGCATCCCGAATTTGGCCACGTTCCTGGAGTAGAAACAACAACTGGTCCATTGGGTCAGGGAGTTGCAGTTGCTGTGGGCATGGCAATGGGCGGTCAGTATCTGTCACAACATGTGGACGCCGAATTGTTCGATTATCGAACCTGGGTGATCTGCTCCGATGGCGATTTGATGGAAGGGGTTTCTGCTGAGGCAGGTTCTTTAGCCGGACATTTGCAGCTCGGGCATCTGAATTATATTTATCTGGACAATAAAATTACCATTGAAGGAGATACTGGGCTGGCTTTTACTGAAGATGTCGGCACCCGCTATCTGGCTTATGGTTGGCATGTAGAGCGGGTTGAGGGGGAGAATCTTCTGGAAATAGATGCCGCTATGGAACGAGCTAAAAATAATCCGCGGCCATCGCTGATTATTGCTCGGACTCACATCGGACTGGGGGCACCGAATAAGCAGGATACTGCTGCTGCCCATGGATCTCCTTTGGGTGCGGATGAACTTGCACTGACCAAGCAAACCTATCATCGTGATCCAAGTGAAGCTTTTGTGATTCCGGTAGAGGTGGCTGAGCATATGAATTCCTGCCTGGCTCACGGTGCTGAGCTGGAGCAGCAGTGGCAACAATCATTTGAAAAGAAAAAGAGCTCACCACAAGTTGTTTCCTGGTTGGCGGCAAGCAGGGGCGAGTTGCCTGCTGGATGGGAAACCGCCTTGCCAACATTTTCACCGGAAGATGGTGCCAAAGCGACCCGTCAGGCTAGCGGTGCGGCAATCAATAGATTGGCTGAAAAAATCCCGTTTTTGATTGGCGGATCTGCTGATCTTGCTCCATCCAACAATACTGAAATCAAGGGAGCAGGTTCTTGGCTGCCCGGACAGAGTGCCCGGAATATCCATTACGGTATTCGCGAACATGCCATGGGTTCGATTATGAACGGTCTTTGCCATACTCCGGGACTAATCCCTTTTGCTGGAACTTTCTTTGTTTTTGCCGATTATATGCGCCCGGCAATCCGTATGGCTGCTCTGATGGGTTTAGCGCCGATTTATGTTATGACCCACGATTCTATCGGCCTGGGTGAAGATGGTCCAACTCACCAGCCGGTGGAACATCTCGCCTCCTTGCGTGCTATGCCAAACCTGACAGTTATCCGTCCAGGGGACGCAAATGAAACTTCTGAAGCATGGAAGGCAGCAATTACCAACCGCAAGGGACCCACCATGTTGGTGTTATCCCGTCAGGGATTACCAACTCTGGATCGAAACCAGTTTGCTGCCGCGACAGGGGTACAGAAGGGTGGCTATGTCCTTGCTCCTGAAGCAGGTGAATTACAGTTGATTCTGCTTGCTAGTGGTTCTGAAGTACAGCATGCCATTGCTGCGCAAGAAACCCTGCAGTCTGAGGGTATCGGCACACGGGTTGTTTCAATGCCGTGTTGGGAGCTGTTTGAAGCCCAGGATGCCGTTTATCGTGAGCAGGTTCTTCCATCCGCTTGCGTCAACCGTGTATCGATGGAGGCGGGCAGCCGTTTTGGTTGGGAGCGCTATGTTGGTCTGCGAGGGAGAGCTATCGGTATGGATGAATTTGGTGCCAGCGCTCCTGCGGGGGAGCTGATGAAACACTTTGGTTTTACGGCGGAGAATATGGTTGCTGTGGCCAAGGAGTTACTCGGCTGAGAATGACTTTACACGTTTGAATAATGACAGGGGGTGGCTTATTTGGTCACCCTTTGTTGTTCAAATTCACCAATCTTCCCGTTTAAATTTACTTACCAGATTCCTCCAATAGTAAAACTTTCATCGTAAAACAAATATATATTGACTTTGGAATTTCTATCCGTATAGTGTGCAAATGCACACAATTGATGGACTATTTCTAGGTACCAGGAGGAAGTAAAAGTGAAAAAGTATGACGTACTTATTATCGGTGGTGGCCCCGCGGCAATCACAATTGTAAAAATTTTGGGCAAAGTAAAAAAAGTTGGAGTTATTCGACCAGAAGATTATTCGATGATCTACTGTGCTATGCCATATGCGATTGAGAAAGTTGTGGCGTTGGAAAAAACCTTTAAACAGGATGGTTTGGTCACAGAATCAGGGGCGGATTTGATTCGTGATAAGGTCGCCAGTGTTGATTTTGATAAGAAAACGGTCTTGACCGAACAGGAGCAAAGCTTTGCTTACGATAAGCTGGTTATCGCTACCGGCTCGGTTCCTTTTTTACCACCGATTGAAGGCATCGATTTTGAGGGGGTTTTTGTTTTTAAGTCGGAAGATGATCTGAAGTGCCTGAATGAAGCCGTAAGAACTCATAAGCTTAAGAAGGCTGTTGTCGTTGGCGCTGGTGCTATTGGTGTTGAGCTTGCATTGGCATTGAATAACTCTGGTTTGGAATGTCACCTGGTCGATATGGCAAAGACGATACTGCCTAATCTGGTTGACCCGGAAATGGCTGTTGAGGCTGAAGCTGAAATCAGAAAAGCAGGGTTGAAGCTTCATTTAGGCAGTAAAACAGAAAAAATCCTGGGCGACAAACGTGCTGAAAAAGTGGTTCTTGACACTGGAGAAGTGATCGATCTTGCCGATGATGAAAACCCCTCCGGAATAGTTGTGTTTGCCGTTGGCATGCGTCCCCGGGTGAAAATATTTAAGGATACTCGATTAGAAATTGGCAAATTGGGAATTGTCGTCAATAGCAAAATGGAGACCAATATTCCAGATGTTTATTCTGTCGGTGACTGTGCCCAATATCATAGCGGCATTACCGGTGAATTGACTGAGGGTAAACTGGCAACCAATGCGGTACCAATGGCAAGACTTCTGGCTAAAAACATGCTGGGTGAAAACCGTGAATACGGTGGTTTCTTCAATGGAGCAGCAACTCGGGTTGGCAATCTCTACGTTGGTGGAACTGGGCTGAGTGAAGAAGCGGCGAAGAAAAAGTATGATGTTGTCACCTGCCATTCTGAATTAACAACAACCTTTCCCATTATGCCTGAGGCAAAAATGGTGAAAATGAAACTTGTTGCAGACAAGAAAACCTTGAGGGTTCTGGGCGCACAGGTTATCAGTGCCAATCCGGTCACTGACAGGGTTGACATTATTACTCTTGCAATTCAGAGCAAGCTGACTGTTGCTGATCTAGCAAATTTCAGTTACTCAGCCCAGCCATATCAGTCATTTTTCCCGGCTAATAATCTCATTGTTTCTTGTGCTGAAGGTATTCTGAATCAAGTCAGATTGGAAAATATAGCTAGCTGATGTATTCAAAGCTGGTGTTACTCCCCCGCAGTAGTTTGCGGGGGAGTGAATTATACATTAATAAAACCTATTTAAACCATCCCTTACTAGCCAGCCACCAGACAAGTCCAGCTAAAAAATCCTTAGCAACGCGCCATTTTAAGTGATTTCGTGGCCGATAGTTTGATGGACAGTATTCCCTTAGCTAGATATTGAACTGTCTTATAGATTTCAGGGCATTGAAGGAAATCTATCTTTTTATTGTGGATAGAACCGATTGATTTAGTATTGTCTGTTCCATACGATCACTACCCTGTGAAAATCCCGGCCGCTATCTGGCAGATAAAGCTACGCTGTTTGATGCGACAGTTTGCCATGATTCCCCGTCAGGCAAGAATCAGTTTCAAATTGCAGAGTGACATGGTTGATGCCATAGTCTTCATGTAATAGGTGCTCTATCTGAGTTGCAATCGGTTCCGTTGAGCTCAACAAATCATCAGCAACAGAGATATGCGCTTCAAAATGGATATCACTGTCATCCACCTGCCAAAGATGGATGTGATGTGCGTCATGAACTCCGGGCAACATCTCAAGAGACCTTTCAAGCTCATCCAATGAAATTGTTCCAGGAACCTTGAGCATCAATACGTCGATAGCTGTATGAATAATTTTCCAGCTTTCCCAGCCAACATAAATAGCGATAATGATGCTCAAAATTGGATCAATCCAGGTTAGATTGTATAACTTAATGGCGACAGCACCAATAATCACTGCCACACTGGAAACCGCATCGCTCAGGAGATGCAGGTAGGCCGAGCGAATATTCAGATTGTTTTTGGCACCACGGTGCAGCAACCAGGTTCCTATCAGGTTTGCGACCAGTCCAAAACTGGCAACAATCAGCATCAATCCCCCATCAACAGGTGCGGGATGAATCAATTTACCTACAGCTTCGCGCAACAGATAAATACAGACGGCCAACAGAACCCCTGAATTAATGATGGCAGCAAGAATCTGGGCACGTTTTAAACCAAAGGTGTATTGATTGCTTGTGGGCTTTTGGCTTAAACGCAAAGCGACATAACTGATGATAATGGCGATGCCGTCGCTGAAATTGTGCAGTGCATCGGAGATCAGCGAGAGACTGCCCGAAAGCAGCCCGCCAATGATCTCGATAATGGTGATCGCAAAGTTCAGCAGCATGGTCACCACCAGCCGGGTGCCAGAAATATTTGCATCATGGTGGTGATGATGGTGAGCGGACATTTAATTCTCCTGTATTCGATATAACTTATGTTCGTTCGTTCCGGGTCGAGATGATCATGGCGTAGCCCATTGGCAAATAGCTTGTAGAGCTATTTGTTTTCTGCCAGGGTTTTGATGAAATAGAGCGCGTTATCTCCGCGCAGGTTCTCCGCCAGACCGATCAGTCCGTCGGTCAGATAGCGGGCTTTGATTCCCTTGGAACGCAGATAACTCATGGCGATAATTGCCTGGTCTTTGTGTGGGCAGGCGGTGACGATGATCTTGTCCTTCGGCAATTCGATTAGCCGGTCAGGCAGCTCATTCAGGGGGATCTGCAGTGCAAAAGTCGGTCCCCAGGTCTGTTGTTCTTCTGTGAAGCGGATATCGACCAGCACTGCCTTACCATCTTCAACCATATCAATCAGCTTCTTGCTGCTGATTTTCATCTCGATGCGGGAATCATAGTCATAGTTTGCGATGTAGGACTCCAGCACTTTGTCACTGGTCAGGCCAGCCGTTGGTAGAAAAAACAGCAGGGATGCGGCGATAATCAACTGTTTCATCGATATTTCTCCATTTTACCATGTCTGATTTGATGTTCAGGGAGCGGTATAAATGAGCCAGACTCCACCGGCCATGACCAAAACACCGCAGATCCGTTTAATCCAGAGTGTGCCATTAGAACGTTCGTTCCAGTTGAGATACTGTTGTACTTTCTCGGCAAAGGTACCGGCAAAGACGATTACAGCACAGTGTCCCAAGCCGTAAGCAAGTAACAGTGAGGACGCGTAAAGCAGGTTATCTGTTGCTTCAGCAAAAGCCACCCCGAGTACCGGCGCCATAAAGGCAAAGGTGCAGGGACCGAGAGCAATGCCGAAGATCAAGCCGAGCAGAAAAGCGGCGAATATCCCTTTGCGACCCATGTTGATCTGTCCAGGCCCCGACCAGGGCATCGGGATCAACCCCCAGAGGTGCAGGCCGACAATAAAAAATATAGCGGCAACAAACCAGTTGCCATAAGCGCCGACATCCCCCAGCATCCGTCCGGCAACTGCCGTGACAACGCCAATCAGCGCGATGGAAATCAAGATACCAACAGCAAACAGGTTGGAGATGATAAAGGCCCGCCGTGTAGTCATCTGCCCCTGGCCGCCGATAAAGCCAACAATCAGCGGAATGCTCGCCAGATGGCAGGGAGAAAGCAGGATGCTCAACAGTCCCCAACCAGCCGCGGCGCTCAAAGCGATCAACGGCGCATCCGTGACGCCATGACTCAGGCTAATGAAAAGTTGCTCCATAATCAGGACCTATTGTGTGTCAAAGGTATAGCCGAGTTTTTTCCACTGGGCGAGAATGTCTTCGCGACCGATAAAGCCCATATGTCGGTAAAGCTCCTGACCGTCCGCACCATAAAATATCTGCGTTGGAATCATCCGCACGCTGTATTTTGCGGCCTCTTTCTTGTGTTTCCAGACGTCGATAAACTCAACGTCCATTCGACCGGAAAAATCCTCTTTAAGGGTATCGAGAATGGGCGCCATCTTGACGCAGGGGATGCATTTGTCTGCTCCCAGATCAATCAGTTTTGGTAGTTGTCCGGCAATCGCTGTGGAAGTTTGAAAAAAAGCGAACAACAGCAGGCCGATCATTATTCCGGTTATTTTCTGCATTTTTTTACTCCAATAGCTTTTCGATTTCAGAAGGGCTCGGCACCTTGCCAACCACCAGTACTTGACCATCGACAGCCAGGGCCGGGGTGGTCATGACGCCAAAAGCCATGATTTCATTAAGTCCAGTGACTTTTTTCATTTCGTACTCAATCCCAAGACTGTCTGCCGCTTGTTTGGTATTTCCTGCAAGCTTTTCGCATTTGGCACAACCCGTGCCGAGAATCTGAATTTTTTTCATCATTGACCCCTTTGTTTGATTAGAAGAAAGTTCCATAAATCAATCCACTGATGGTTGCCATAACCACGACCAGTAAAACAAACACACTGGTCTTTTTTGTCCCCATAACACTGCGGATAACTAACATGTTAGGCAGTGAGAGTGCCGGGCCTGCCAACAGTAGCGCCAAGGCTGGTCCCTTGCCCATCCCGGCCCCGAGAAGCCCCTGTAGAATAGGAACTTCGGTCAGGGTAGCAAAGTACATAAAAGCACCGAAGACCGAGGCAAACAGGTTGGCGAACAGCGAGTTTCCCCCGACCAGCGATACGACCCACGCCGACGGTATCAGTCCCTCATGATCGGGGCGGCCGAGAAGCACCCCAGCGATCAATACACCGATCAGCAGTAATGGCAGAATTTTTTTGGCGAAATCCCAGCTTTCACTGAACCACTCTCCCATTTCTTCGTCCCGAGTGCTCTTCAGGTTGCTAAGAACTGAAAGGCTGATAACGCCGAAAGTAAAAGCGATTTCCGGGTGCTGAGGAGTCAAAACTGCGAATAATAAAGCTGGTAACGCTGCCAGAAAAATCTTTCCAAAACCGATTTTGAACCAGGTAGCCAGCATTAATCCCAAGGCAATGGAAAAGCCACCGGTAACCCACCATTTGGAAATATAGATTGTGTGCCAGAGGCCGGTCGGCTGATCGGTTTTGCCCCAGTTAGCAAACACCAGAATACCGACCATGGCAGCAAAATAAAGGGCCGTTTGCCAGAGTGGCCGACTCTCATCATCTGCCGCCATCACCGGCGCTGCAGCCGCTTTTTCCGCCTCTTCATGACGGAAGAAAAAGTGCATAAGCAAGCCAATAACTACGGCAAAAACTGTTGCACCTACTGCCCGGGCAATCCCCATCTCCGGTCCCAGGATGCGGGCAGTCATAACGATGGCGAGGATATTGATTGCGGGGCCGGAATAGAGAAAAGCACAGGCAGGCCCAAGACCAGCACCCATACGGTAAATTCCAGCAAACAGTGGCAAAATAGTACATGAACAAACGGCAAGGATGGTGCCCGATACTGATGCAACCCCATAGGCCAACAGTTTGTTTGCTTTCGGCCCGAGATATTTCATAACCGCCGCTTGGCTGACGAAAACGGCAACTGCACCGGCGATAAAGAAGGCGGGAATTAAACAGAGTAGCACATGTTCGCGTGCATACCATTTAGCCAGATGCAATGATTCCATCATGGCAGCCTGCACCCGGGGCATTTCAACCGGCAGAAAGAATATTCCGCTAAAGATCACAATGATCCAGAAAAGCGGTTTCCATTCATTTTTCCAATTCATAAAGCTTTCCTTGTTGGCAAAATAGCCAAATAGATGGCCAAAAAAAACAGTTTGGAGGTCAGATTCCGACAATCTTAAGCAGTGACGAATGGTCTTGAAGTTGAGCGTCAAGAACCGATTCGACACAGCCGAAAAAGTTGAGGATGCAAGGCACGCGCAGCTGATAGAAAACCTGGTTGCCCCGTTTGTCATCAATGACCAGACCAGCTTGCTTCAGCACTGAGAGATGTTTAGAAATAGTTGATACATCAGCACCAATCATCTCAGTTAACTCGCAGACGCAGCGCTCACCCTTTTCCAATTCTTCAATGATAAACAGACGACTTGGATGAGCCATTGCTTTCAGTACTTTTGCTCTGGCTTCCAAGTGTTTTTTGCGTTTTGTATACATTCATTCTCCGTTATCTATTTGGCAATATAGCCAAATAGATAACGGCTGTCAATTTTTTT
>JASJGT010000177.1:0-12133 GCA_033791405.1 Desulfuromusa sp. | reverse complement strand
AGCAACACCCTTATCGCGAGTAGAAACAAAAGGTGCACGAATGAAAACGGATCGATCGAGAGTTAACGGAGCTTCACAGGCTTCTTGGTTCTCACGGGTCAGGTTATACTTGAATTTACCGACCCACAGGTTGAGGCTGTCATTCAATTTGAAGCGGAAAACGGCATCCAGTATCTGAAATTCACCATCGGTTCCATCGGATACTTCAAAAGGCAGGATATTTCTGTCTTCAGTGTATTCAGTTTGCACATACAAACCAAAAGTGTCGCCGTAAGCACCCATCAGGGCCAGGCGGTTACGTCTGAAGTTGAACTCTGTGGCACTGTCATCACCAGCCGGTCCTGCACCAGTATCACGATTGACCACCTGAAACTGGCCCTTGTAATCCACTTTCATCAGTCCTTGATCTTCATCTCCGAACGACCAGGTTGGTCCGGCAAAAGCTGAGCTTGCTATCAGGCAGAATGTTGCAACAAAGGTGCAGAGCAAAGCTGCTTTCTTAAATACTTTCATACGATTGTCTCCTTTTTAAATGTGCGTGCCCCAGCCCGCTAAAATAATGAGCGGGGCACGAGTAAACGTGATGTTATTAACAACCTCCGCCGGAACTACCTGAAGTCGACGTTGGAGCTGCGTCTTCAGTCGTTGAGTTGAAGTGTTCCAGGTCTTCGATCTCGATGGTATTGGCACCATCATCGTAAGGAGTCAGAACGCCTTCAAGCACTCTAAGTCTCGGTTGCTCAATTAATGTGCCAGCTGTCGCATAATTGTAAAAGGGATCTTCGATCGTTACACCATCGTTGTTCCCAGTGGTGAGAACATCCGTTGCCCATTCAGACAATTCTGCGGGCAGAGTGTAATCGGTGCTCGGGACAAGAGTCAGATCCGTTTCATTAGTCAGGCTGCCCCACTGGCTCCAGGAACCGTCGTAGACCATGACATCCCAGCCGACAGTCACATCAATCGGCATGAAACCTTGAGCGGCCAGATTGCCGGCGCGACAGTAGGTGATGATCGGCTTGCTGCCGTCAATCCCGAGAAGTTCCAGGGATGCTTGGATATTCGCGGCACTTTCGATTTCACCGTTACGATTTCCAGCAACATAAAGATCTGGTACGAATGACATTTGTTGTGCTCCCAAAATAGTCCCTTGGAAGATCGTATAGTCGGCAGTAACACTGGCATCTTCTTCATTTGGGCCGTCACCATCGCTATAATCAGCGAATATTCCTTTAACTGCAGGGGTTGCTGTATTTGTCGCACCATAAGTGTTCAATGGTACGGCAGAATCATTATCCACAGCCTTGATCACTTCATCCAGAGAAGCACGAACATCCGGGTTCATAGCAGGAAGGTAGCCGACACCGAAAGTCGTTTCAGCCACAGCGGGAACAACAGTTGTTAGTGCGTATCCTGCATCTGTCCATGCTGCTTGGTTGCCGTTCAGGACTTTAAGTCTGTCTTTAGGGAACCCCCAATAGCGGAAATTAAAATACAGACGGGAAGGGTTGCCACTGCCGGCAAACACGATAGTGGTTCGCTCATCAATACCATATTCGCACAACATGGCATCCATCGTCGGGCCATCGAGGACCATATTGCCACTGTACACCGGACCTTCCCAACGCTCCATTCCGGAGAGACTCCAGTTCTGGGCTCCCGGAATATGGCCAGCATCATAAGTTCCACCGGCGGTCAGAATGACAACATTTTCGTAACTTTCATCATTGTTGACCAGACCAGCATCAACCCAAGCTTTGAGCGTGGCAGCATCAATCAAAACACTCTGGGTCTGCCCCGCGAGTGGCGCAGATTGTGTTGCTTCTGGTGCGTCGTAGCCACTTCCACCGCCGTCACAACCCCAGAGCAGGAACGCTGCAGTTACAATAAGCAGCATCAGGCTCAGCTTGCTAAAACTGTTCTTGACCTCTCGAAACATAATATCTCCTTTGGCAGTTACAGGCTTATTTACCTGCGTGTTAAGTTTCGGATAAAAGAATCAAATCTAGATGCCAAGAAAGAACGATCGCTCTTTCCTGACACAATTGATGGCAATCTACAGACATTTGAAGGGGAGATCAAGGGGTAATTTTATGTAAATAACAGGTTGAAGGGCAAACTGAAAAATCTATAAATAACAGATAGTTATACTACATTACATGTTCGATATGTTTAGATATCTATAGAGTTAAATAAAATCATATTGGTACGCTGACCACACCAAAACCATATCTGCGATAAAAAACGTTCGTTGTTTTTTAAATTAACGCGGGTTGGCACTCTGATTTTCTTATGAAATGCCGAGAAAAGCTGGGTAGGGTGATGAACGTTTCTTACTTTGGTAGTGGCTCAGCAGAAATGCTGGACCAGGCATTTTCGATCAGTTCGGCAGAAATGTCTTGAAGTGGTTGTGCAAGGACTCCCAGCATGCGAAGCTCAGCAGCACGAAGAATGATTCCAGTGTAAGAAATCGCAGCAAGAAAGTAACTCCCCGCTTTGATTTCACCGGACGTAATCCCATGACTGATAATTTTCTGCACCTCAAGGAAAGCATTGCTGGAGCATAAAGGGATAAGTAGCTGTGAGCGAATCTCTTTACGTATGGAGAGCATATACTCCATCATTTCCGAATCTTCTTCGGTAATTTCAAAAACCAACTCAGAAAAAGCCTGTAATTTGTCTCGAACAGTTTCTTTGCCCGATAAGCGTTCAGAAAATAGCACCATAAACTGTTCCAGCGTTTCCCGATAAACAGCTTCAGCCAATTTTTCTTTATTGCCAAAATGGAGGTAAATCGCTCCGACGCTGACGCCTGATTCTTTCACGATTTCCGGTATTGCGACACCGCGATAGCCTTTTTCGACAAACAGCTTGCGAGCAGCTCTGATGACTAAATCCATTTTTTTTTGGGGATTGATGCTGCGTTTTTGCATTAATTGGATTCCTTGTTAAAAAATACAACTCAGCGGTGGATTTAATATGGCATGTAATTGTATCATCTAGCACAATATAGAATGAATGCTCGCTCTTTTATGCGCAAATTATCGGCCAAACTATCACCAGTACTTCCCTCTGTCAACTTTGGCACTTTTAATACTAGCGTGAAAATGTCGACCCCAACATAGAGGCTTTTTTTTCCTCTAAGCACAAGGTATGCTGAAAAGATTCACGATAGAAATATGTTATTCATTTCTCATGCAGTTGCTCATAGGCGACATCTAGGCAGCTAAAAATATCGGAGAAAGCACGATGTACGCTGAATATTTTGGGCTCAATGAAAAACCATTTTCTATTGCGCCGGATCCCAAATACCTTTACATGAGTGAAAGCCATCAGGAAGCATTGGCTCATCTCCTTTTCGGGTTACAGACCGAGGGTGGATTTGTCCTGCTAACCGGTGAAGTCGGTACAGGTAAAACAACACTCTGCAAGTGCATGTTCCAACAGGCTCCACCTGAAATTATTTTCGCCTTCATCATTAATCCTAAAATTACCGCCCTGGATCTTCTTGAGACTGTCTGTGATGAGCTATCGATACAAAAAAATGAACAGGCCTCAAAGAAGAATATGATCGACAGTATCAATAGGCACCTTCTTCAAGTCGACGAACAAGGAAAAAAAACCGTTATTGTTATCGATGAAGCACAAAATCTGACGGCTGATGTTCTTGAACAGTTACGCCTTTTAACAAATCTGGAAACAAGCCGGCACAAATTACTCCAGATTGTTTTGCTCGGACAGCCTGAGCTCAGGGAATTGATCCGCAGACCGCAATTACGACAACTGTCTCAGCGCATTACAGCTCGATATCATCTAGGTCCGTTGAGTGAGGAGGATACCGCTCTCTACATTTTACATCGCATCAATATTGCTGGTGGAGAACAGGTTCTTTTTACTGATGGTGCAATTAAACTGATTTATAGGTTAACTGATGGGGTTCCCCGTTTAATCAACCTGCTTTGTGACCGAGCACTGCTTGGTGCCTATACGGAGTTGGAAGAACAGGTGACGCAAAGGATTGTCAAGCAGGCGAGCAAAGAAACCTTTGATCTGCAACTGAAAGGTCACAAGTCAAAATGGTTGCTAGCGGCGACATTTTTATCCGCGATATCGGCTATCGTCGTTGCATTATTGATTTTCCCTGGATTTGAAATAAATCTGCAAGTAGCACAACCAGTGGCGGAGCGGGACTTTAATTCAGCGTTAATGTCCCAACCAAAGGAAAAAGTTCAGTTATCATCTCCATTAGTGGTGGAAAATCCAAAGTTGGATCCGTTGCCGACACTCTGGCCCGACAAGCTGGGGTTTGGGAATAGTTTCGACAACGTTTTTGCTCAACTTGCGGCACTCTGGATGCTTGACCCCAAGGGTGGATCAAGTGATCCATGTGTTTTTGCGCAAGGTAATGGTCTAAGATGTCTTAAGAAGAGTGGCAGCTTTGAAAATTTAAAAAATTTAAACCGGCCTGTCATTTTGACCCTTTATGATGATCAAGGTCTCCCCTTCTATAGCCTGCTATCAAGATTAAACGGTCATAGGGCTTTATTTCTCGTTGCTGAAAAGCAAATTGAACTGAACATCAACGTTCTGGAAAATCGTTGGTTTGGCGAGTATTTCCTTTTGTGGAAGGCTCCGGCTGATTTTTCCGGGTTGCTATTCCCCGGCCAGAAGTCCGGAATGATTGACTGGCTGGCTTCAGCACTTGAACAGCATGGACTCTATCAGATTAAGGGTACGGAAGAAAGGTTGGAAGGGCCTCTACTTGGGGCACTAAAACGTTTTCAATTTATATCCAATCTGGCCCCTGATGGTGTTTTGGGAGTACAAACCATCATCCAACTCAACCGTGGCATTGATACACTAGGGCCAAGACTCTACGAGGGAGATACTAACTGATGTCCTATATCCTTAATGCCCTTAAAAAATCAGAAAACAAAAGCTTTGAGAGGGATGTGAAAATAAAAAAGCAGGTTCTGATCTTGAAGCGGGGAACAAAAAGGAAAAAAATAAAGATATTTTTCCTGTTTGCAATATTACTAGGAACCTTGGTTGCCGGTTGGTTTCTAGGTCATCTTCAGTCTAGTCAACCGAATAATGCGGCGGATTCGATCACCTCTCAGCGCTCTTTAGATAACCAGCTCGTCGTCCATGACAGCAAGGAACAGCTTTTAGAAAAGGTTCAGCTTGAGGAGTACGCAAAAGAGCCAGAGAAGTTAGTGAACAACAATAATTTCTATGATGGCATCGATGATAAAAAAATACGGAAAGCTGAATATAACACCAACGAATTAAGTCCACCCATTCCGGTTAGGGCGGCACCAAGCCCGGTGAAAACACTGTCAGAAGAAGGGTCACATAAAGCCTTGGAGCCTGCTGAAATAAAGAAGGAGACAGATTCGATACAATACTATTCTGAGTTGCCTTTTTTGATCAAACAAAAATTTCCACAACTTGAAATATCGTTACATTTTTACAATTCTGACCCAGCAAGAAGAATTGTCCGCATTAATGGAAAAATTTTGCATGAAAAAGACAGAATTGTAGAAGGTTTAACTGTTCAGGAAATTAAACCAGCAACAACTGTTTTAAGTTACGACGGAAATTTTTTTAAGTTGAAGGCCCCGGGTGGATAAGCTATCAAAAGAGATGATTCGTTGAGCCAATAAAATTTTGCAGGAAAACAGTCGAGAGAATTTTAAGTTATCTCCTAGTAATTTGATATGGTAGGCTATTTGCGTTTTAAAAAATGCGACTATTTCGCAGCCCAGATATAGGGAGAATCTCTCCCTATATGGGTGACAGGGAAAAAAGGTTTCAGTGCTAATGTTGCCATTTTATCAGAAATATTATGTGCATATTAACCTGCTGTTGCTGACTCTTCTTGGGTTGGCCTGTGGTGTGTTGGGTGGGGCTTGGCTTGATTCAAATATGACCTGGGAAGGGAACAACTATAGTCACACTGCCCCACAAAAATTAGAAAAAGTGAAGATTGTCACTGCTGCTGATTTGAACCAGATTTTACAGCGCAATCTTTTTGATCCTTCGGGGCGTTCAAATTCTGCGACCGTTGACCTAGGGAGAGATGAGGACCTGTCTTCCAATGGTTTGGCCACAGGGACCGGCAAAAAAACTGCTTCTAACCGGATTCTGCTTGGCACCGTCGCTGCCGGTAAAAAATCACTCGCTTTGATGCAATCAGATGGACAGTTCACCATCTACCGTTTGGATCAAAAACTTCCGGATGGTGGAACAATCGAAGCGATTTTCAGAAATCATATCCAAGTCAGAGAACGGGATAAAAGCTTAACTGATGTGATAATCGGTGAGGATGATGAAGTTGCTACGACGCTCCCCTCAACAGGTAAATCATCTGAAGGTACGGGAATCAAACAGATAGATGAAAGACGTTGGATCGTGCCTCAGAGAACTGCGGAAGAAACGCGTCAAAAGCTTCCAGCCGAACTGCGTTTGGCACAAATGCAACCGCGAATTACCAATGGTAAGACAGATGGATTTATCATTCGTAGACTTAAGCGGGCGTCTATTTTAAACAAATTGGGGCTTAAGCGTGGAGATGTTATTCTGAACATTAACGATATTGCCCTGGATGGCCCTGAATCGGGGTTGCAGGTTTTTCAACAACTTCGTGAGGCGAGACAAATTAGTCTAGCTGTCGAACGTAAAGGCGAAGCCATGACCTTTACATACGAACTCAATTAGGAGAATTCCTTGAGAATCTGTAATATTTTGACCTTGCTTGCAGTTTTTATATGTCTTTTTGTCAGTCCACTTCCATACGAAGTTCACGCGGAAGCTCCACCTGATGATCGCATCTCATTAGATATCAAAGATATTGAACTAACTGAGTTAATTAAAACAATAAGTGAGCTGACCGGGAAAAATTTTCTATACGACGATACTGTTAAGGGAAAGGTCACCATCATCACCCCTGAGGTGATGACCGTGGATGAGATTTATCAGCTTTTTATGACGGTCCTGAATGTCAAAGGTTACACTGTTGTTCCCTCGGGTAAAATCAATAAGATTATTTCGATTAAGAACGCCCGTCAGGATAGCCTGCCGGTCCAATACAGTGGTTCGGATTTCGCGACTGATCAGTTTGTTACCCGGCTGATACGTTTGGATTATCTTGATGTCGATACCGTTGCAAAATCGGTTCTCGCACCACTTATGCCTGCAACCGGTAATATCATTGCTTATCCCAAAACAAACACCCTTATCCTGACAGAGAGTTCGGCAACGATTGAGCGCCTGGTGAAAATATTGAGGGAACTGGATCAACCCGATTTGACGGGTGATCTGGTTGCTTTTCAACTTAAATATGCTGATGCTCAGGAGGTTGCCGCTATCTGTTCAGAGGTACTGTTCGAGAAGGCGGTTTCGACCAAAACAGCTAAAAAAAGTAATTTTTCAATCTCTGCGGGCAGCAACAGCAAAGTCATTCCTTACGCTCGTACGAACTCTTTAATTGTGTTGACCGATGCGGAGGGTTTAGAAAAAGTTAAACATTTGATTGAGATTCTGGATCGAGAAGTTACGGAAGAAAAATCCGACATCAATATTTACAAACTTGAAAATGCCGACGCAACGACTCTCGCGGAGACCCTCAACCAAATTTTAACCGGGATTAAAGCAGAGATAAAACCCCAAGCAAATGGGTCAAAGGACAATACAACTCCCCTGTCTTCAACTCCCGTTACCATTACCGCCGACAAGCCGACGAATGCTCTGGTCATCAATGCGCAGTATGCCGACTATAATGTTATAAAAAAGATCATTGAAGGACTGGATATTAAAAGGAAGCAGGTTTACGTTGAAGCATTGATTCTTGAAGTGTCTATGGCCGCGACACGAGAGCTTGGAGCCTCTCTTTCCGGGGCTATTGATTTGGGCAGCGACAGTCTGGCTTTTGGTACCAGCAACCTCAATACCGGGGCTGCAAATCTGGGTAGTCTGGCCGATTCCGGCTCCGGAGTCCCAAGCCTGCTCTCGCAAACAATCGATGGTATTTTACTGGGCGGACTATTTAACCCGATCACAGTCACTGGACTCGATGGCAACCTTGTCACCGTTCCAGCGATTTCAGCCTTGATAGATCTTTCTGAGAAAACTGGAGACATAAATATTCTTTCGGCGCCACGTCTTTTAACCTCAGACAACAAAGAGGCCACAATTATTGTTGGTTCCAATGTTCCGATTATCACTGAACGTTTGACTGACAGTAGCAGCCTTTCTCAATCGGTTTCAGTAGAGCGTAAAGATGTTGCATTAACTTTGCGTTTTACCCCTCAAATTATAGAAGATAATCTGGTCAAGCTTGATATTTTCCAGGAAATTACCGACCTCGCGACAACCAGTGTTGGTGACGTTGACCAGGTTGGACCCACATTAACTAAAAGACTTATCCAGAATACAATCCTAGCGCAAAGTCAGCACACAGTTGTTCTCGGGGGCCTTATCGGCACCAATTCTCAGGAAACTATGTCAAAGGTTCCAATTTTGGGAGATATTCCTGGACTGGGCTGGTTGTTCAAACATAAAAGCGTAACCGAGCAGAAAACCAACCTATTGATTTTTATCACTCCTAGCATCATCAACAGTCCGGAGGATCTGCTCGCTATCACATCAAAAAATAAAAATTCTGCCAAACAGTTTATGCCAGAAGAATTACAAGATACATTTTCCAAACAAGTATCAGATATCGACAAATAATTGTTTCATTGCAGGCTCGGTCTTATGGTGGGCGGAAATCAAGTATAAGCGGTGGAGTGCAGATTTTGAGTAACAATAAATGGCAGCTTCTGGGCCAGATTCTGAATAAGAACTATTCGGTTTCTGCCGCGGATATTGAATCGGCGCTTAGCGATCAACAACAAAGTAGCTTGCGGCTGGGTGAGATTCTAATAAGCAATAAAATCGTTTCCGAGATCGTTCTGGCGGAAGCCTTAGCTGAGCAGCAAAACCTGAGCTTCTACAGAGAGTTACCTGAGCAGTCAAACCTGGAAAGTTTGCTCACACTCATTCCTATAGGCTATGCCAAAGACAAAAGATTTTATCCGATCAAACGAGTTAATGATTGTCTTCTTGTTGCTATGGCTGATCCACTTGACTCATCGTTACTCAATGATCTTGGCGCACTGACGGGAGAGACGATTGAGCCCTGCCTTGCTCCAACAGCTGAAATACTTAAAGCAATCAACAAAAGTTATGAAGGCAAGGTTGGCGAGGCCCATAATGTCATTGAAGAAATAGAGGGTGACCACTCGACAGATCTGGTTCGAGATTTTGAGCCTGAAGATTTACTGGACACCTCTGATGAGGCGCCTATTATTCGCTTTGTCAATAGCTTGATGACTCAGGGATATAAAGAGCGGGCCAGTGATATTCACATTGAACCATACGAGAATGAACTGATGATCCGTTATCGGGTCGACGGTATTCTCTATAATGTTCTTAATCCTCCTCTTAAAGCACATGCCGGCATTGTTTCGCGTATTAAAATCATGTCTCAGTTGAATATTGCCGAAAAGCGTTTACCTCAGGATGGTCGGCTGAGGGTCCGGATAGCAGGTCAAGACATTGATGTCAGGGTTTCAACTTTGCCTACGGCATTTGGCGAGCGGGTGGTTTTACGACTGCTGGATAAAGCTTCGAGTATTTTGACCTTGGAGGAGATTGGTCTTAAGGATAATCTTCTTCATCAAGTTTCCAGCATGATTAATAAGACGCATGGGGTTTTTCTTGTCACTGGACCAACCGGTTCAGGAAAAACTACCACCCTTTATTCAGCCCTAACCCGTTTGGATCGCCTCGAAAAAAACATTATTACGGTAGAAGATCCGATTGAATATCAACTTTCAGGCGTTGGGCAGCTACAGGTTAACGCCAAGATCAATCTGACTTTTGCTAATGGCCTCAGATCAATATTGCGGCAGGACCCCGACATTATTATGGTTGGAGAAATCCGCGATCGGGAAACGGCTGAAATCGTTATACAATCTGCGCTGACTGGACATATGGTGTTTTCCACCCTGCATACCAATGACTCGGCAGGAGCTTTAACCCGGCTCGTGGAGATGGGGGTTGAACCGTTCCTTGCAGCATCCAGTATCGTTGGTATTCTGGCCCAGAGACTGGTGCGTAAAATCTGTCCTTTTTGTCGAGAAGAAGTTCTTCCACCCAAAGAGTTGTTAGATGAATTGAAGGATGAAGGCCTTCCGGCCAATCCTGTTTTCTTTGCTGGGCGCGGCTGTGACCGTTGTATGCATATTGGATATTGGGGGAGAACCGGAATTTACGAATTGCTGACGATGGATGATGCTGTTCGAGATCTGCTGCTGAAAAATAAAGATGCGGCAAGTATCCGTAGAATTGCGAAGGAAAAAGGAATGCAGTCCCTTCGTTCTTCCGGCCTTGCCATCGCTCTACAGGGGGACACAACACTTGAGGAAGTTCTCCGTGTGACCCAAGAGGAGGTCTGACAGTGCCTTTTTTTGAGTATTCGGGATTCGATGCAAAGGGTAGCAAAGTTTCTGGCAAGGCTGATGGCACCGGACGCAAAGCTGTTGTAAAAAAACTGTCACAGCAGGGGATTTTCATTACTGAACTTGATGAACTTGCCGACTCGCCTTCTTCTGGTTTTTTCAAATCCTTCGGTTTCAACCGCAAAGTATCTTCTGCTGATCTTGCAGCAACAACGCGTCAACTGGGAACATTGTTAAGTGCCGGAATTTCACTGGATGAGGCATTATTATCTCTTGGAGAGCAGACGGATCAACCATTATTAGGCAACACGCTTATGGCGATTCGAGAAAAAATACTTCAGGGTTCCTCTTTGCATGAAGCGATGAATGATCATCGCGGAGTATTTCCTGATCTTTTTGTCAACATGATCCAGGTTGGTGAAAGTAGCGGCACGCTGGATCAGGTGACTTTTCAGCTGGCAGACTTTCTTGACGAACAGGCGCGGATCAAGTCACGAATACAGGCGGCTACGGCATATCCGCTGCTAATGGTTCTGGTTGGCTCAGGAGTGTTGACTTTTCTTTTTATTTTTGTGGTTCCAAAGATAACCCTTATGCTTACTGAGGTAGACCGCGCCCTTCCGTGGCCTACACAACTTTTGATAGCGTTTAGTGATGCAGTTAAAAACTGGTGGCTTATTTTTCTACTGATTATCATAGCATCAGTTGTCGCATTTCATCGTTACCGCAAAACACCATCAGGTAAACATAAGATTGACAGCTTATTGCTCAAAATTCCTGTTTTTGGACGGTTGAACTTGCTTATTTCAACAGCCTGGTTCTCTCGCACCCTGGGAACCTTGTTACAAAGTGGAGTTCCGCTTCTCAAGGCGCTCGATATCTCCAACGGTCTGCTGCGAAATGTTGTTCTGAGCGATGCCATTGATAAGGCCCGCCAGCATGTCCAGGAAGGAGGCTCCTTAGCAAAGAGTCTAAAAGAGTCGGCGGTCTTTCCACCGATGGTTGCACAAATGACCGCGGCCGGAGAAAAAAGTGGGCAATTAGAGTCGATGTTGTCGCGTTTGGCAGACTCATATGATCATCAAACTGATTTGTCAATTACCGGTCTTCTTTCACTTCTGGAGCCAATCTTGATTTTGGTCATGGGTGGAGTTGTGGGCTTTGTCGTTCTCGCTATTCTGTTGCCGCTATTTGAGGCGAGCCAAGGTTTCTAAAAATATTTCAAAGGATTTTCTACCATGAACAAACAATGTAACGACGTTCGAGGCTTTACACTCATTGAGATCATGGTCGTTGTAGTGATTCTTGGCATACTGGCTTCAATAGTTGTTCCAAAGCTTCTCGATCGACCCGATCAGGCGAGGATAACAAAGGCTCAGCTCGACATTAAAGGGTTTGAGGAGTCCCTAGGAATGTTCAAATTAGACAATGGTTTTTACCCGACCACAGAGCAGGGGCTAAATGCTCTTGTCAGTATTCCGACCAGCGGGCGAATCCCGACCAAATACCCTGATGCTGGCTACCTAAGAAAAATTCCGCTTGATCCGTGGGATGGTAACTACCTTTACCTCTCACCTGGGCCACATAGTAAGGATTATGATTTAATCTCATACGGCGCTGATGGGGAG
>JASJGT010000176.1:0-3567 GCA_033791405.1 Desulfuromusa sp. | reverse complement strand
AAGTAAAAAAGGAGAAAGAAAATGGCCGGAATCAATCCGGCCAAGGCATAGGGGTGAAGATTTCGTTTCTTTATCACTGCAGCATTCTTTCGGTCCATTCCCGTAACCAGACTTCTCTCTTGGCGTCAATCAGCTGCTGGTCCAAAAGAGCGGGGTTTTCTGTAATTCGGGCATGCTCCTGAAATACCATCGGCAAGGCTGCGGTGTTATTGGCCGGGAAAACAAACATCTGTAGCGGGATGTCTTCCTGAAATTCGGGTGACAGGATGAAATCCATAGCCTTCCTGGCTAACTCAAGCTTGACCGTTCCTTTAAGTATCCCGGCAAATTCAATCTGGCGAAACGCAGAGTTGTTTTCAAGCACAACAGCTGTCGGGGCTTCGGACAGCTTTGTCTCGGAATAAAAAACTTCAGCAGCGGGACTGGAGGCATAACTAACCACAATAGGCCTGTCCCCTTCTGATGCTGCGGTAAATTTCCCCCAATAGGCATCCTTCCAGCCGCTGGTGATTTCAACCTTGTTGGCTTTCAGTTTTTGCCAGTAATCGAGATACCCATCCTCTCCGAACCGGCTGATGGTTGCCAGCAGAAAGGCGAGTCCAGGAGAAGAAGTGGCTGGGTTTTGGACAACAGTCAAACCCATATATTCAGGCTTGATTAAATCTTCCAACATGACTGGGGGCTGTAAATTCTGCTCTTTAAACCACTCGATATCGTAATTGAGACAGACATCACCAAAATCGACCGGCACCAACTTGTTTTCGGGGTCGAGCTGTAGTGATTTATCCACAGTATCAAGATGTTGCGGCTTATAAGGAACAAACATATCCGCCTTCAAAGCGCGACTTAAAAATGTGCTGTCGACGCCGTAAAAAATATCGGCAAGAGGGTTGTTTTTTGAAAGAATCGCTTTATTTAAAGCCTCCCCCGCATCCCCAGATTTAAAAATGACCAGCTTGGCCTGGACTTTTTTTTCAAATTGTTCAACGACACCCTTACTGACACTGAAACTGTCGTGGGTCATAATGGTGATAACCGGAATTTCAGCGGGACGAGTTTGCTTTGTCTCCAATTTTTCCTCACTACTATTACAGGAAAAAAGAGCGATTATAAGCAAACATAACATGATGTGAAAAAGCCGTATTTTCATTTTTTTATCTCTCCAAAATCAAAAAACCATTCTCTGAATTAAGACACCTGATCTTCAGAGGATGGTTCAATATCAATTCGTTCCCTCCGCCGGTACAAACCGGATCAGGTTGTAACGGTCGGGCTTAACCCTCTCAGCATGTCCACCATGCTCCCGCACAAATTTTGTTCTAATTTATTCGAACAGGGTGATTTTTGCAACAGAATTGAGACCCATGCCCCGATAAACAAAAAAGCCAACTCTATTTACCGGAGTTGGCTTTTTATAATGGTCGGGATGAGAGGATTTGAACCTCCGGCCCCTTGACCCCCAGTCAAGTGCGCTACCAAACTGCGCCACATCCCGATATGAAATTTGTACCTTCAAGAGGCACGAATTATCTTTTATTCACTGTAACTTGTCAAGAAGATTGGCGGTTATTACCAGCGTCTGTCGATAACCCGTACGGCTTTCCCTTCGTGACGTTGAAGCATGAGAGTTGTGAAATCTTAATTCAAAAAAATATTTGCACCAACAAGGACGGAGACAACCCCAGCTGTTGTGAAAACCCTTCTTACGTTTTGTTCATTATTGAGTAGATTCTGGTTGATGTACAATATGATGCCGCCAAAGCCAACAAAAACGAACATAACCCCGAGAGTAAAGGCTAAAACAAGATTAAAATCAACATGTTGACCTTGAATTGCCCCCAACGTTATCAGCATTCCACGAACTCCGCCAATCCCCATTAATGCTCCAATGGTCAATGATGAGGTGGTGTCGGTGTTATCATGAACATGCTCTTTTCCAAAGTAGATATGGATGTGTTTCTCTCCCTCATGAACATGCTTCTTGAGATGAATCTTATTTGTTACAACCATGTATAAAAGGTAGAATCCCATCGTCAAAATGACGACAGAGGAAATAATATCACCATAGCCGAGAAGAATTTCGCTGACCTGATATGTCTCCAGAATTCTGGCAAAAAGAAACAGCATACTACCGTGACCAAGCGCAAATAATATGGTTATCAGTATTGTTTTCTTCTTATTTTTCCCAATGGAAAAATCGGTAATCGCAGTCAAATGATCAGGTCCGAATGCGTGGAGAATTCCATACCAGAAAACAAGAAATAAACCGAGATTTTGCATGGATATTACCCTTAGGACAGTCTCCTGTCGATGACTTGAACTGCGTTCCCTTTGTAACCTTAAATCGCCGCTGGCTCAACCAATATTATTTTAGCACTGACTCCCAGCACTGCATATCCACCCCATCATCTATTTCCGTAAGGTTGCTGTAAATAATTGATGGTTTCTGCATCCATGGGGCTAGAGTTTGATCTGCGCAGAAAACTGTTTATTTTCTTCAACTCAAAATAAATCAACATAACAAAAATCGGCATCAGAATAGCAAAAAGAAACGTTCCGACACTGATAACTAAGATCATTATGATTGATAAGTCATTCGTTAGATCGAGCATATCACCTCCATTTTTCTTCGATCTTTTCCTGAGATAATTACAGTCACAATATCGCCTACTTAAAAGGTATCTCAAGAGCCAGGAATAGCAACGTACTTGAAATATTTTGCTATATTGAAAAAACGATTCTGATAGTCTCCGAACGATACCTTTGCATCTGAAAGGAATCCGTGATTTTATTCAGCAACGGTCAGGAATAGTGGTAAGGCTACTGCATGACTGAACCGTTCAAGGTTGTTCGATAAATCATTAAGGATGGGATAGCCTGTGGAGACATCAAACAGGGAGACTATTTCGTTTGTGCGGTTTCTTATACTGGGTCTATTCTTCGTCCCGCACAGCTGGAGCTGGAGTGTGTATTGCCGAAGCCGTTGTCGGAGACAGCTGACGAGTTTATTGATAACTTCTGGGCAGCGATCAAGGCCTAACCAGGAAATAACTATGCAAAGAACGATAAGTGATATCAATAGCCATTTTTTGAATTATATATTTCATAGAATTAAAAAAATGGAACGGCTTTTTCTTCGTGGCGCTTACTGCCTTCCGGCTCTACCCGTTTGACTTTAGCGCTGACGCCGAACACTGTCACCAACTATTTTCGGCCTGCACAACAAATTGTCGCTGCTGCTTCATTCCATCAAAAAAGGTATGTTCGTTCGTTAACCTCAACCTGGATTTCAATCGAATCCTTGTTGTTCTCCCGATCCCCAATTAATGTAATCGAGTGATATCTCGGGTGTGATAGCGGAACATCGAGAAGGCTTGCGTGGTTAAGCTGGTTAATACCAATTCTCTAACTGAACCTTCCGGCAGATCAGATATATTAAAATGTATAGTGCACATTATCAAACCAAATTTCACCCAAGAATATCTTCAAATTGAAACTTGACCTGACAAAGGTTTCATCGTGTTTACTGGCGTAAAAATTACGCCAGATGATGTCTCGAATCAACAA
>JASJGT010000175.1:0-2612 GCA_033791405.1 Desulfuromusa sp. | reverse complement strand
CTTGTGGACCCGCCCTTCCCAGGTCCCCCCTTGCCGTTTAACCAGAAGATCCCCTTCTAACTCTGCAGCGAGAGCTAGCTGATGGGCTTTCTTCCCAAGAGTTAATAAGGGCTTCTGCAGAAAACTTTCCAGTTCATGTCCCACCCAGACAACCAATTGAGCCTTTGCCAGAGCGCGGGCCTCAGAAGGGCGCAATACATATCCATGCGGCGATCCACCTCCTTTAACTAACAATAATGGCTTACCCACCCCTTGCATGACCCCCGCAACCAAAGAATGAAGCGGTTTAATGCTGACAACAACCAGTGGAGCTGCTGGCTCTGCCGCTAGGGCAGGTGAAAACAGGCAGCAAAGGAGCAAACAGGTAGAGTAGATTTTTCTCATTGTGTGACCTCGTCGATCTTATCTAATGTGAATAGGTTGATTTATTTGTAATGTTATAATATAACAGTCAATGAATCAAGCTACTGAGGTAAAATAGTATGAGTTTCAATAAAAAACTCCATTTTATATCCGGGGAACATGATCATCAAAGTTGTCTTGACGGTGCGATGGCCAATGCGGAACTGCTGTGTCAGCAGCGGGGGAAACGTTTCACAACAATTCGGCGCCGCGTATTTGAGCTGATCTGGCAGCAGCATAAGCCGATTGGGGCCTACGAAGTTCTTGAAGGACTACAACAGGATGGTCGTGCAGCACCGCCAACCGTCTACCGTGCTCTCGATTTTTTACTTGATCTTGGTTTGGTGCACCGGATTAATTCATTGAATGCCTACGTTGGTTGCATCCATCCTGAATATCCTCATTATGGACAGTTTCTGATCTGTCAATCCTGTAACGCCTTTGCCGAGCTGGACTCTCCTCTGATTACTACTGCAATTGAGCAGAGTGCCGCTGATGCTGATTTTGAAGTCCATCGGCACACGGTAGAAATTATGGGTCTCTGTCCGCGTTGTCGAGTCAAAGTTTGTCGTGAGGGTGATGATGAATAATACCGGACAACCACTTCTGGAGGTTTCCACTGCTAACCTTATCCTGGGGAAACGACTTTTACTGGAAAACGTTAACCTCAAAATTGGGGCAGGTGAAATATTGACCATTATCGGGCCCAATGGGGCAGGAAAAACAACCCTGTTGCGCGTGGCCCTTGGTTTGCAGAAACCAACCTCTGGAACGGTGAAACGGCAATCAGGATTGACTATTGGATATATGCCACAGCGGCTCCATTTGGATCCGACCTTTCCACTGACAGTGAAACGTTTTTTGGCTCTTGCCTGTAAAAATGATTTTGCCAGGGTTATATCGTTATTGTCCGAAGTTGGTGCTGCACATGTTATTGACTCTGCCGTGCAGACTCTTTCCGGGGGTGAGTTACAGAGGGTTCTGCTAGCCCGAGCATTGGTACGTGAACCTGATCTGTTGGTTCTTGATGAACCGGTTCAAGGGGTTGATGTTCATGGCCAGGTGGAACTTTATCAGTTAATTTCCCGGATTCGAGATCAACGTGGTTGTGCGGTGTTGATGGTCTCCCACGATTTACATCTGGTGATGGCAGCAACAGATCAGGTTCTTTGTTTGAATCGCCATATCTGCTGTAGTGGGACGCCGGAATCTGTAACCAATGATCCCGCATTCGTTGAACTGTTTGGTCCCGCAGCTGTTCAATATATGGCGGTCTATGTCCACGATAAGAATCATCATCACGACCAGTGTGAAACCTGTAACAGGAGTCCTGAAAATGATGGATGATTTTCTGTTGAGAGCTTTATTGGGTGGTTTGGGGGTTGCCCTGGTTGCCGGACCATTCGGGTCATTTGTTGTTTGGCGGCGGTTGGCTTATTTTGGAGATACCCTCTCTCATTCAGCACTGCTTGGGGTTGCTTTAGGTTTTATCCTGCACGTCAATCTTACCGTTGGAATTATTGTTATCTGTCAACTACTTGCCATCATGCTGTTTTATAGCCAGCGGCAACGTCAATTGGCCAGTGATACTATGCTCGGTATCTTCGCCCATGGAGCTCTTTCTCTGGGGTTGGTGACACTGGCTTTTATGGAAGATGTCAGGATTGACCTGGTAGCCTATCTATTTGGCGATATTCTGGCAATCAGTAACAGTGATCTGGGGTGGATTTTTGCCGGTGGGGGAGTTGCGTTGGCGGGCCTGCTCTGGCTCTGGAAGCCATTGCTCGCCATCACCATTCATGAAGATCTGGCACGAGTTGAGGGTGTTCCGGTGGATCGGGTCAACTGGATGTTTCTCGGTTTAATTGCCCTGATCGTTGCTGTAATGATGAAGGTCGTCGGAATGTTGTTGGTTACGGCGTTATTGATTATTCCTGCTGCTACCGCTCGGCGCTTTGCTGGAAACCCAGAGATGATGGCAGTACTTGCCAGCTTAATTGGCTGTCTGGCTGTCTGCGTCGGACTGTACGGCTCGTTTCAATGGGATACTCCAACCGGACCGACGATTGTTGTAGCAGCCTGTATCATATTTATGATTGGATTTCTGCTGCCGAAAGGGCTATTTCTAAAAGGCTAATAATTCCTGATCAAAAATGTCTGATTCCTTATTTAGAGGAGTACTCTAGCCAACAGGACTATGCCCATGATCA
>JASJGT010000174.1:0-5774 GCA_033791405.1 Desulfuromusa sp. | reverse complement strand
GGGCAGGCTATCGCTTCACTGGTGATGATCCTTGGTTATGGAATTATAGCCATCCCGACCGGGATCGTGACTGCAGAATTGACCTTCAAGCAGAATCTTTCCACTCAGGTTTGCCCTGAATGCAGTGCTGAAGGACATGATTTGAATGCGCAGCATTGTAAGTTTTGTGGTGCAGATTTGCATCCGGATAAGATTTAACGGTTTAACGGAGAGGCGCTGAGATGGAGAGTTGGAGAGAAGGTCAATTCTTTTGTTTTTTAAGCTAGGAAAAAGGCTTTGATCTCTCTGGATTTTCTCCCCATCTCTCCGCCTCTCCGTTAAAAAATTATTCGGGGATCTGATCCAGTTCACCCCAACGCAGATAGGCCTTTTCCAAGTCTATTTCAACTGTTTGTAAGCGTTCTTTCAAGGTGGTAATCAGGGCGCTGTCTCCTTCTTTATAGATATCCGGATCGGCCATTTTCTCATGCAACTCCGCCTGCTCGGTTTCCAGCAGATCAATCTGTTCCGGCAGATCTTCCAGTTCTTTTTTTTCTTTAAAACTCAGTTTGCGTGGACGCTCTTTGCGTGGTGCCGGTTTGGTTTTCTCTTTCTTTGGGGTCGTTTGTGGTATTGGCTGGGTTGCCAGCCAATCGTCGTACCCACCGATGACTTCCTCAATATCTCCATCACCACTGAAGATCAATGAACTGGTGACCACATTATTGAGAAAGCTGCGGTCGTGGCTGACCAGGAGGACAGTCCCCTGGTAGTCGAGAAGAAGCTCTTCCAGCAGATCCAAGGTTTCCATATCGAGGTCATTGGTCGGTTCATCCAGAATCAGTAGATTGGCTGGTTGGGTGAAAAGCTTTGCAAGAAGCAGGCGGTTTTTCTCGCCACCTGATAACACCCGAACCGGGGTGCGGGCACGTTCCGGAGTGAACAGAAAATCTTGCAGATAACCATAAATATGGCGTGGTTGACCGTTGATCAGAACTTGATCATGGTCATCAGCAATATTCTGTTTGACACTTCTCTCTTCATCCAATTGCTCTCGAAGCTGATCAAAATAGGCGATCTGTAGATTAGTGCCGTGGCGGAGTTTGCCGCTGGTTGGTTGCAGCTCTTCAGTCAAAACTTTCAGCAGAGTGGTCTTGCCGCTACCATTGGGACCAATAAGCCCGATGCGATCGCCACGCATAATGCGTAAATCAAGCGAATCGATAACCCGGTTGTTGGCATAGCTGAAACTGAGCTGTTCTGCTTCCAGCACCATCTGTCCGCTACGTTGCCCTTGATCTAATTGCAGCCGGACTTGGCCAGTCCGATCACGGCGTTGCCGCCGCTCTTCACGCAGTTTCCGTAGCTCGCGCACACGACCCATATTGCGGGTGCGGCGTGCCTTGATCCCTTTGCGAATCCAGATTTCTTCTTCGGCCAGTTTTTGATCAAAGCGTGACCAGGCTTTCTCTTCGCTATTCAGGACATCTTGTCGGCGTTCCAAAAAAGTTGCGTAATTGCAGCGATAATCTTGAAGTTGACCGCGATCTAATTCGACGATTCGATTGGCGAGATGGCGGGCAAAGGTACGATCGTGACTGATAAAAATCAGCGTTTTTCGCAACCGTTGCAGAAAGTTTTCCAACCAACAGATGGCATTGATGTCCAGATGGTTGGTTGGCTCATCCAGTAGCAGCAGATCAGGATCCTGAACCAGTGCCGCAGCTAGCAGGGCGCGCCTCTTCAGCCCGCCGGAAAGGGTCGACAGCTCAGCTTCTGGATCAAGATCCAATTGGCTCAGTGTCTGTTCAATACTGATGTCTGCCAAGTGTGGTTCTATCCCTTGCGCAGTTAATATTTCTTGTAGATAGTTGCGTACGCGACCTTTCCAATCTTCTGGAAATTCTTGTGGGACATAAGCAGTTTTAATCCCTTGTTTACGAATGATTTCTCCAGAATCTGGAGGAGAGTCGTTATTGATCAGATGGAGAAGTGTCGATTTGCCTGCACCGTTGCGACCTAACAGGCAAATCCGATCCCCTGACTCAATCTGCAGATTGGCATTGTCAAGGAGTTTGGGACCACCGAAGGCGTGACTAACTTGATTGAGGGAGACGATATTCATAGATCCAACATAAATATAGCCACCAAGACACAAAGAACACCAAGGGGGTCAAAATCCTTAACGCTGAGGCAGAGAGAAGGAGAGGAGGTCAAAAACTAAAAAGAAGTTTTTTGATTTTAATCCCAAAAAGCCTGTCTTGGTGAACTTGGTGTCTTGGTGGCTATGAAATTATTATCGATTTAATTCGTAAATCACCACAGCAGAACGACCTTTTTGAACCAGATTTTTCTGCTTGAATTTTACCACCATCACCAATTCATCTTGTCCATCATTGTCAGCGTCAGCCAGGGTGAAATCGGCTAGGTAGCCATTTTGCTGTAGAGTGCTCCAGCTTTGTTGTAGGGTAACACCGTTCCATTTGAGAGCAACAACGCGGCTTTTGTTAAAGTTGCGGTAACGATCAAGGGCGCGGAACCCTTCATTTTGTGCAGCAAGTATCTCTCCACTGGGGAGGGTTAGTAACCGTTGCTGGATAAAAATTGGTTGAGTTAACTCATCCCGAAGCTTTTTGTCATTGTAGAAGAAAACTTCGGTGCCGCCAAAATGATCTGTTGATTCCCAGAGTTCTGCCCCTTGTGGGGTGAAGACATAAAGGTAATCGGTCAATGAAGTAGAGGCATAAAGCAAATCATTGTTCGTCCCCTCGAGTATCGCTAAACTGAACAAATTGAGTTTAGCTGGCAAGGGGAAATCGGTGCCCCGAGTCAGTTTGTTTCCAGAGCGTATAACGCGGAAGGGTTGCCCTGAAAAATGATGTTCAGAATCACCCATCGCTTGTGCGAGCAGGGTACGCCCTTCCTGCGGCAGGTCAATAACGCGGAAGAACCATGGAACCCGATTGATCGTGCGCTGGTAACTTCCCTGGACGAATTCTACAACTTGGGAACTGAGTTCAGTGCCGGCATTAGCAGTCAGGTAAAGTTCTGGAATATCGTTAGCATCTATATCAGCGACATCAAGGCTCAACAAGTGGACACCATTGGGGAAGTTGATGGTAGCCACAGGAGTCAACTTTCCGTCGGTCATACGGTGAATCTGTAGGTGATCTTCCATGGCAACAGCTGTTTCCAGTTCTCCATCACCATCAAGATCGGCCACTGCCAACCCAACTGGATTCCCATCCAGGTTTTGTCCTATCCATATCCCATCATTGAGTTGTTGATTTTGGGTTATCCCTGGATTCTCCAGCCGCTTGTCTTTTTTTCCAAATCCGGCAACGGTCGTCAGGCTACCGACGGCTTGATTTAAGAGGCTTTTGTTTTTCTGGGATGCTCCGCCAAGTTGAAAACTATCCGGTTGGTAAATTCCTCCCAGAGGAACAGAGAGTTTTCCCTCGCTGTATGGATAGCTTTTTAACCCCGTTCCAGCAGCGTTTGTGACTTTTAAACTATTATCTGTCAGCGAAAAAATCAGTTCTGGGTGGGTTTTATCCGTATCATTCAGCCAGTTTAAGTGTGGCAGGGCAAGTCTTAGCTCTTCAGCCAGATTGTCTGCCGGTTGAGTTGATTCAAACCGGGTTGGTGTTTGATCAAATCTTTTGATTCGATCCCCTTTTCCCGGAATGATTCCCTCAGTCAGGAGTTTGGCATAAGAGTATCCTGATTTGACTTGAGTCACCTGTAGATAGCCTTTTGCCAAATCAAGAGTGCCGAGAACCTTTTTCGTGTCAGGGTGAATAACTTGCTCTCCCGTCATCAGCAGAGTCAAGATATCACCTTCGTGAAGATTGGTTGATGCGTCTAGATCAACCAGATATTCTTCACCAACCGACATGATGATTGTCCCGCTAATAGTGGCAAAATCATCCTTTAGTTGATCCGGGATTTCTGCCAGAGCGGCAAAGGGGAAACAGAATAAAAGGAGCAAATTTAATTTTACAATCAATTTCATTTTTTGACCTGCCTTGTCTAGGAGCCTGTCCGAGAATAAGGGCCGAAGCGAAAGCCCAGAAGTTTGAGATCAGATTTTGGCTCGTTTGAGAGCTCATAGCCGTAGCTAAGGGCTGAAAAGGAGCTGATATATGAGCCAAACAGCTGGGTTTGCAGCCGGACATTCATTGTCGGACAGGCTCCTAGCTGGATTGTCGGATGGAGACTTATAATGAGGCACGCATTCTAGCTGTTTTGCAGGTAAATAGAAAGGCTGAATTCAAGCTGTGTGGTTGATAAATATGAACCCAGAAAAACAATAAACGCATCTGAGCCCTATAGGTGTCTCTCTGCTGAAACGGGTCTCAGATGTCTAGGGAAAATTGGATAGCTTGTCCCACTTCTCTCAATTTTGCTGGAGACAGGTCTGTTATTATCGTGCCGATCTTCCCCTTTGAAACACTTTGGAGATGGTCGCAATTGACAGCGCACTCACGTGGCATACCATCTGTTTTGGATAGGAATACCTCAGAGGGGATATCTCGGACTGTCGTTGTGATTGGGGCGATTGTTACTTCTCCAAGATATTCAAGTATTGAATTTCTTGTCAGAATAAGTACCGGCCTTTTTTTATCAGGATGACTGAATTTGTACCAACGAATTTCGCCACGTTTCATTTGTCGCCCCAGTCTTGTTCCGTTTCCCATACAGAAAACTCGTTGGTAGCTACCGGATGTTGTTCGTATCCTTGCCGGTGTTGATCTTCCTGCTGTTCTTGATTGTAGCGCATAAGAGCTTCTGCAAGTGCTTTTCGGGTGAAAGCAGAGCGACTTGTGTGAAGTTTTTTTGAAACCCTATCGACGTCTTTAATCAGATCTTCATCAAGAGTCATTTGAACTGTTTGCATAATATTTTTCTCCATATGTGGATTAATATAGCTACGATAGCCCACATATTGAGAGGTGTCAAATAACAAATTAGGGATTCGTAGTTATTTGAGAGATGTAGATCTTTATGATACTCTAGGATTGTGATATCAAATCGGGAGAAATGATAATGGATCCACTTATAGAATCATACCGAGATCAAATTCTTGAACTGGCCAGATTACGTGGTGCTAAGTACATCAAAGTTTTTGGCTCTATGGCGATAAATAAGGCTACGGCAGCCAGTGACGTTGATTTTCTGGTTGAAATGGAAAGTGGAAAATCCGCTTTTGCCCTCGGTGGACTTCTTAAAGATCTTGAAGAACTCCTTGGACGGTCGGTGGATATGACGACTCCGAACGCGCTGCACCCAGCTATTCGTAGTAAGGTGCTAAGTGAAACCGTTGAGCTATGACCGTTACCGTGCGTGATGACATATATGTGAAGCACATGCTTGAATGTATTCAGCGTATGGAACAATATGTGGGTGATGATAGAAATCGTTTTTTTAACGATATGATGCTGCAAGATGCAATTTTGCGTGTGTTACAAGTTATGGCCGAATCAAGCCAGCGCATATCAGAGCAGGCTAAAAAGCAGCAGCCAGAAATTGATTGGCGAGGAATTTCGGGATTTCGTAATATTCTAGTGCATGATTATTTGGGTGGTGTTGATCTTGAGTTGATCTGGCAGGTGATTGAGGCCGAACTCCCCAAGCTTAAAAAGGCTTTGAATGGAATGAGCTGACCTTCTGTGATAAATAAAGCTGGCTCCTTTTTGTACTGCTTTAATGTGGGGAGTGTCCCTCATTAATTCCTAATTAATTCCTAATTAATTTATGTGTAAGATGGGCAATGTCCACTTTGCAAAGGTCCT
>JASJGT010000173.1:0-5770 GCA_033791405.1 Desulfuromusa sp. | reverse complement strand
TAGCCGATTGTGGATAAACATATTGCGGAAGTTAAAGAAAAAGTCAGGACATATCCATAAAAAGCTCAAGATATCAGACAATTTGACAAATCAAATTATTTTTCACAAATTTTTAAATAAAAGAGTACAATTGGGAACAGTTGAAAGGAGTTGAACTATGTCTCTCTCAGTCAATAGCATTTCGGCCCTGAATGCTTTATCAACCAAACAAAGCGTCACCGCCAATAACATTGCTAACAGTGAAACCGAAGAGTTCAAAAAGTCGAGAACTGTCCTGGAAGAGGGTTCAAATGGAGCTGTCAGCGCGAAAATCCAACAAGTCAACACCCCCGGCACGATGATTCAGCAACCGGATGGTACGCTGGAAGAGACGTCCAATGTAGATTTTGTCCAGGAAACAACCGGCATGATCACCACACGGCATGCCTACGAAGCCAACCTGAAAGCGCTGAAAATCAGTACAGAAATGGAAGATGCTGTGCTGGATATGATCGGTTAAAATTTATTCTTCATCAGGTTTCTCTTTTGCCATATTCACAACACGGTGAACATCACTGAGACATCACCTGCTCTCTGGGTGTTTACTGCTACATTGACAACCACTTTGTTTTTTTGCTGCAACAATCCGTTCCAGAATGGTAGATCGTCCCTGATGTTCGCGAACATCCCGCTGAATATCTTCTACCGTATACTCAAAGCAGTAGCATATCGTTTGACTCATTTCTCTTCCTCAGACAGGTGATGTTTCTCCCGAAATAGCTCTAAGTCATTCTGCGCAGCTTCAAGCTTGGCGTCCGCTTTGGCTGAACGTCGGGTTGCTTTGTCCAGTTCCCCCTTAGCAGTTTCCAGTTCTTTATGCCGCGTTTCCAGTTCCTCCTCAGGCAGATTTTCTTGTCGAGCTTCCAGTAATGTTTTCAAGTTCTGCTCGAAAACAGTCTTAACCTTACCCAGCTCATCTTCTGCATCTGCAACTCGCTGTTCCGCAGCGGCAAACAGATCTTCCGCCTCAGCTAACTGGCCAGCAACCCCGGAATCAGGTTCAGCATCGAGCTGAATATCCTGAGCAGCCAAGACCATTGCGACAATGGGTAACTGTTGCAACAGACTATCGACTTGGCTGCCGCTGTTATCGAAGATTTCGCCCCCTTTTAATTCAACCGGAAGAAAAACCAGACTGGCGGTTTTTGAATGGGCAATCATTGTTTCCGTTTCCCGATCTTCAACCACTACAGCCTCAGCATCTATTCTGACCTGATCCAATTCTTCCAGCAACGCATCTTTAGTCGCTTGAGGATTGTTTTCCTCTACCGGCAACAGCACCCGTAAACTGGCGTTGGACCAGAAGGAATCCCGAGTCATCAAGTGCCCGAGCAGCAACATCAGAGAACCATTGGTATCTCGCTCATACCAGATATCAATCTGTCGCTGGTCCGGGGCTAGATTGTGAAGATCCTGCCAGTCCTTCTCATCAGCATCAAAAATAACCAGATTATATTCAAGCCGTAAGGCCATCCGTAAAATTTTCCCATAAGCTTTTAAATTGCCGCTGAGAAATTTTTCCAGATAAAAGCTGTGGTGGTTAAGAAGAATCGTATTGGCACGCAAGGGCCCTATCCCGAAAGACTGGAGAAGAACGGAACTCCCTGTTTCAAAATCGGGGGCAGTAACAACTAGGGGGAAGGTTTGTGTGCCACTTGTCTTGATGTCCTCACGAAGCCTTTTTTCCGCCTCCTCTTTCTGTTTATATAATTTGACACCATTTCCGGTCAGCAATCTGACCAGAGTTGTCAAGCCACTTTTTCCTTCCAGCCAGGTTGCAAACTGTAACAGCGGCTCACGCTGTTCATCTTTGTCAGAAAAAATCAGGATCTGGGGTCGCCAGTCTCGCGGATGTTCCAATTCCTGGGAGACTTGGAGCAAGTGTTCACGAACCTGCTGCAGATGGTAAGAGCGACGGCTGTCAGCCCAACGGGCTTGATGGGCGGTTCGTTGTAGATACTGATAAAGGATAAACAGCACCGCAACCGCCAAAGCACCAGCTTTCCAGTCAATGGCCAACATCACCAGCAAACAGAGGATGGCTCCAGCTAAACTGATCCGGCGGTGATACCATTTAAAACGGGGACGAAAAGAGGGGCTAGCGGAGCGGGCTTCAAAATAGGTCGCATAGTTGAGTAGCCCATACGAGACTAGGAAGAACATGGCGACCACGCTGGCGATCAAATTAAGGTTGCCAAGACCAACAGTCAGAATCGCAACTCCAGCGGCAAGCAGCACCCCGCGCCGCGGGTTATTTGACGGGCCAACACCCTTTGCAAAAGGATTTAGGAGAGGAAAAATTTTATCCGCAGCCAATGCTTGTAAAATCCGTGGAGCCCCCAGGAATGAAGCCATCGCCGAGGAAAGGGTTGCGGCAAAGACCCCGGCTGTAATCAAAATCGGCAACCAGGCGACCTTGCGCATCGAATCATAATCAACGAGCAAAATATCCTGCGGGAGTACCCCGGCAAAGACAAGCGCGGCTCCAAAGTAAACAAGGATTGATATACCAACGGCCAGAAAAGTTCCCAGGGGCAAACTTTTGCCGGGGTCTTCCAGGTCTCCCGACAAACTGACCCCCTGAGTGAACCCAGTAACAGCTGGGAAAAAGATGGCAAATAATATCCAGAAGCCCTGCTTTGGTGCTGTTGTATTCCAGTTTTCACGGAAGACCTGATCATCCCAATGGAATAATCCACCCAGAAAAAAAGACAGCAGGGCAAAAAGAAGAATTCCCATGACGACGAACTGAAAGCGGGTTGCCCAGTCGGCTCCTTGCCAGGCGAGAATAAATAATCCACCAATTGCCACCACAGCAATGACTTGGGCCGTGCCACTTCCGCCACCTAACAGTCCGGCAAAGATTTCGCCAAAGCCGATACAATAAAATCCGATCGAAACAGCTTGGGCAATAAATAAAACTAGTCCCAGGGCACCACCAAATTCAAGGCCAAGGGTTCGAGAAATCAAGAAATAGTCGCCACCGCCGCGAACGGTCAGGTTAGTCGCGATTGCAGATAGGGAGACGCTGGTTAAAACTGATATAAGATTGGCCACCAGAATAATTAACAGTGCCTGCTTTATCCCCGCCGCGCCTACGACATAACCAAGACGCATGAACAGGATAATTCCAAGAATTGTCAGAACACTTGGGGTGAAAACTCCAGCAAAGGTTCCGAGTTTTTTATTCTGATTCTTACCAATGGAATCTTGGTCAGTTTTATTTGTCATCATCCATCCGGTTAAAGCCCCTTATCTAGCGTTCGAATGATTGCTGTCTTCTATTTACAGTTGGTCGTCTGCTACTTCATCGCGCAAACGGCGAAAGATCTCCCGATAGGCACGCCGATCGTCATGTTGCTGAACCGATCGGGCCAGACGGGAAATAGCTTTACGATCAATCTCCGGAGCCAATTCAACCATTTCATCAAAAGCTTCTGTAAAACTATTATCATCACAGAGGCGATCGCGCAATTTTTCCAGCTGATGGAATTGTTTCTTTCCCCCGCGTGCAACCTGATCGAGATTGATTAATTGACGTAATAAATCCTCCAAAGCATCCTCTGATTTACGTAACATCCCAGCCAAATGTTTCAACTGGCGTCGCTGGGAACTGCGTCCTTTGGTTGCACGAGCCAGTTCAGCTTCCCGGGCGACGGCAACAGGAAGGTCAATTTGAGAATACTGCTTATCGGTTAACCCGACCAGTTGTTCCGCTGTTTGTTCAATATTTTTTGCCTGCTGTTTTTTTTTGGTTCGACTCAGTGGCACATCATCTTCTATAAATTCATCCATGGACAACTATCTCCTGAAAAAGTTTTCTTAAAACTACCCTGTGCAGAAGATAATGGTCAATTGCGAAAATATATGCCTCTCTGCTTTGGTCACAGCAAGTTTTTTGCTATGATCCAAGAAGACGAACAATTGGGAGGAAAATAAATGGAATATGGAATTACCCGCGAACGCTCATTGAAACTGCTTAATCAGTATCTAAGTCAGCCCAATCTGATGAAGCACTCTCTTGCCAGTGAAGCGGTCATGCGTGCCTTGGCCCGACATTTTTCTGCAGATGAAGAACTCTGGGGATTGACCGGGCTGTTGCATGACCTTGATGCTGAATTGACTCTCGATGACCTCTCTCTCCACACCCATGAAACTGTCCGTATTCTGCGTGATGAAGGGGTTGCCGAGGAAATTATTGAAGCAATTCGGATGCACAATGAGCATGCCCATGATGATAAACGCAGTGAGCAATTCCATCATGCTCTGGCTGCTGGAGAAACCATCACCGGGCTGGTCACTGCTACTGCGCTGGTTTATCCAGATAAAAAACTGGGGAGCGTGAAACCAAAATCGGTGCGCAAAAGATACAAAGAAAAACTGTTTGCTGCTGGAGCTAATCGGGAAATCATTGCTGAATGTGAGTTGATTGGCTTAGCCATACCAGATTTTTGCGACCTCTGTTTGGAAGCAATGCAAGGAATTTCTGATGATCTTGGACTCTAAATATGAATAACAAAGAATTGACCCGATTACTTCAATCGCTGGCCGATGGTCAGATCAGTATTGAGGATGGTGTCGAGCGGTTGAAACAACTTCCGTTTGAAGATCTTGGCATCGCCCAGATCGATCACCACCGTGAATTGCGACAGGGAGTTCCCGAAGTTGTCCTCGGCGAAAGTAAAAGCCTGGAACAGCTAAGAACGATCCTTTCAGCCATGGCAAAGCAAGATCGCAACATCCTTGTTACCCGTTTGGATGGAGAAAAAGGGACCGCACTCTGCAATCAGTTTCCGGAGGGTGAATATGATGTCGATGGACGGACCTTCTGCTTGGTACAACAAAAAATTGAGATCACTGGGAGGGGTAAGATTCTGGTTATTTGTGCCGGAACCTCAGACCTTCCTGTTGCCAAAGAGGCGGTTATTACAGCTAGGATGCTCGGTAATGAAGTTGAAGAATTGATAGATGTCGGGGTCGCCGGAATTCATCGGCTGCTGGCTCGACAGGATCTGCTTCAAGAGGCTGCCGTTTTGATTGTTATTGCCGGAATGGAAGGGGCACTCCCCTCAGTTGTGGGCGGGTTGGTCGCTACGCCGGTAATTGCGGTTCCAACCTCGGTCGGTTACGGTGCTGCTTTTGGTGGAATTGCCGCCCTGCTCGGGATGCTTAATTCTTGTGCCAGTGGGGTCACGGTCGTCAATATTGACAACGGTTTCGGAGCCGCATTTGCGGCTAACCGGATTAACAGAAAAACGGAATAAATATGAAAACTCTCTACCTCGACACCTTTTCCGGGATCTCCGGTGATATGTTCCTCGGTTTATTAATTGATCTTGGGGTCAAGCAACAGCAACTGGAACAAGAGCTGGCGAAACTGCCAATTTCTGGCTACAAACTGGAAGTAGGACGTGAACAGCGCCACGGCATCGAAGGGTGTCGGGTCCGGGTTCATTGTGAAGAGACTCATCACCACCGAGGTTGGAGTACGATTGATAAGATGTTGACGGAGAGCTCTCTGCAACAGTCGGTTAAGCAAACCGCCCGGAAGTTCTTTCGCCGTTTGGGTGAAGCAGAAGCCAAGGTTCAAGGAATTGATATCGACCAGGTTCATTTTCATGAGGTTGGAGCTATTGATGCGATTGTTGACCTGGTCGGAACTGCAATTGGTTTAAATGTGCTGGGAGTCGAAAAAGTACTTTGCTCTTCTCTGCCGTTATCCCGCGGGATG
>JASJGT010000172.1:0-6151 GCA_033791405.1 Desulfuromusa sp. | reverse complement strand
TCGGTGATAATTCCATCTGAGGTTAAAGTACAAGCCTGATTCGGACAGGCTTTAACGCATTCAGCACAGCCGATACATTTACTTTTGTTGTACATTTTTTGTGGTTTAGCCGAAATGCTTTCGGGGTTATGGCACCAGATGCAGGAGAGGGGACAGCCTTTAATAAAAATGGTGATACGGATACCGGGGCCATCGTTGATGGCGTAACGTTTGATGTCGAAGATCAAGGGTTGCTGCAAGATGGTATGACCTGAAAATCTATGTTAGCCACCAAGAGCACCAAAAAAAAACTTCTAACGGAGAGACGCTGAGATGGAGAGAAGGGCTTAAAGTATTGTTTTTAAAACCTTAAAAAGATTTTGACCTACTTTTCTCTGCTTCTCTCCACCTCTCCGTTAATGCTTTTGACTTTCTTGGTGTCCTTGGTGTCTTGGTGGCTATACTGGTTTTAGTCAGAAAGCTTCATTCTCCGTCCGCTCAATGACTTCCTGTTGCAGATCTGCATTCATATCGTTGAAATAATCACTGTACCCAGCCATCCGTACCAGCAGATCTTTGTAGTCCTCTGGACTTTCCTGAGCGGCATGGAGAGTTGCCGTATCAACAATATTGAACTGAATATGATGTCCACCAAGGGTGAAATAGCTGCGCACCAGTTGCCCGAGTTTGGCAATATCCTCATCCCGTTTCACCAGGCTCGGCAGAAAACGTTGATTGAGCAGGGTGCCGCCCGACATGGTGTGATCCAGCTTGGTTAATGATCTGATCACTGCCGAAGGGCCGTGGGTATCGGCTCCATGCGAGGGAGAGGTGCCGTCAGAGATTGATTTTCCGGCGAATCGACCGTTGGGGGTGGCACCCATCACCTTGCCGAAATAGATGTGGCAGGTGGTTGATAGCATATTCAAATGGAATGTCTCGCCTTTAGTGTTTGGCTTGCCGTCGATGGCAGCGAGAAGATCCTGATAGATTTGCAGGGCGATATCATCGGCATCGTCATCGTCGTTGCCGAAAAATGGAGTTTTATTGATGATTGTCTGACGCAGAAATTCTTGTCCTTCAAAGTCATTCGCTACGGCATCGAGAACTTGTTTCATGCCGAAGGTCTGATCTTCAAAGACATGTTTTTTTAAGGCTGATAGACTATCTGTCACCGTGCCAAGGCCGGTGCACTGGATATAGTTGGTGTTGTAGCGCGGCCCGCCGTCGTAATAATCCTTCCCCTTGCTGATGCAGTCTTCAATCACCACAGAAAGGAAAGGAGCCGGGGCGTACTTGGCGAACATCCGGTCGATGGAGTTGCTGACCCGTATCTTGGTGTCGACGATGAAGTTCAGCTGTTTGTGGAATGCTGTGTACAATTCTTCATAATTTTTTAATTCAATGGGATTGCCGGTTTCAATCCCGACCATTTTTCCGCTGACTGGATCGATCCCGTTATTCAGGGTGATTTCCAGAATCTTCGGGACATTCAAGTAGCCGGTCAAGATATAGGCTTCCTTGCCGAAGGCTCCAACCTCAATACAACCACTGCAGCCCCCTTCCCGGGCATCCCGTAGAGATTTCCCCTGCCGCATCAGTTCAACCACATAGGTATCTGGATTGAAGATCGATGGGTAGCCGTGTCCTTGGCGAATAACCTTGCAGGCGGCATTCAGAAAACGATCAGAGGTTTTGCTGCTGATATGGACTGAATTGCCTGGTTGTAGGATGTGTAGTTCTTCCACCACCTCAAGCATAAGGTAGGAAACTTCACTGACCCCATCCTTACCGTCGCTGGTGATGCCGCCGATGTTGATATTAGTAAAGTCGTTGTAGGTGCCACTTTCACGTGCGGTAATTCCAACTTTCGGTGGGGCGGGGTGATTGTTGACTTTAATCCAGAAACAGCAAAGCAGCTCCTTGGCCTCTTCACGGGTCAGGGCACCGGTGGCAATTTCCGCCTCGTAAAACGGTGCCAGATGTTGATCAAAATGACCTGGATTCATAGCATCCCAGCCATTCAATTCAGTAATCGTCCCCAAATGAACGAACCAGTACATCTGGATCGCTTCGTGGAAATTACGCGGGGCGCTGGCCGGAACCCAACGGCAGGTTTTCGCTATTTTCTTTAACTCGGCAAGCCGTTGCGGATTGTTCTCTTGCTCTGCCAACTTATCGGCCAGTTCGGCATGCCGTTCAGCAAAAACAATCACCGCATCGCAGGAGATATCCATCGCCTTCAGTTCTTCGAACCTGTCGGTCGCCTCAGGGTCATTCAGATAGTCAAGTGCAGCAATCTCAGTGGCAATCTGCTTTTTGAAATCAAGCATCCCGGTGCGATATATTTTTCCATCGAGGGCGGTATGACCAGGGGCGCGCTGTTCCATAAATTCGGTAAACAGCCCGGCTTCATAGGCAGCTTGCCATTCTTGTGGAACGTGACTGAAAATCCGCTCACGGATAGTTTTTCCCTGCCAGTAAGGGATGACCTCTTTGGCGTAAGTATCGATATCCTTCTGGCTGATGGTGTAACGTTGCTGATCGCGGGTATTGAGAACGTGAAAATCGTCGATACTGTGGCAGGTTAATTCCGGAAAGGTCGGCACTGCTTTCGGCTCTGGGCCGCGTTCACCGACGATTAATTCATCATCACCCAAATAGAGGGTTTTCTTTTCGCAATGATCCAGAAAGTTGAGTGCTCGAAGCACCGGGATTGAATGCTTGCCGTAATTTTCTTTGTAGAAGATCGTTTCATGAAGGGCGCGTTCGATGGAAAGGGTGTGCTCAGCATTGACGCTCAGTTTGCGCAGCTGTTGGATGCGCAAATTCATCCCCGGATCGGTTCCGTTGTTGGTTTCAGGGTAAAAATTTCCCTCACATGCTGGACCACGTTCCGGTAATGTTTTGATGTTTTTGCTGTTGTCCATCGATACGTCCTTTCACTAACAAGCTGCTGAATTTCTCAGTTTACTTCCTCTCTGATTTTAAAGCAAATAGAGTACCAGATAAATAATCTTTTGATGATGCTTAACTTACTGAAACAAATAGAAAAATGATTAGATGGTGAGGGGTGGTGTGGAGTTTATGGAAAATAAATGTCTTGATGAATAAATGATTTAAATATGAATAAAGCAGGAGGATAATTATGCCGTTATGTATTGTCCTGCTGGCACGACTTTTTGACCGCCAGCCAGTTAATCCACAGGATCGCAGCCAATCCAAGCACACTGCCAACTGCCGTCATTCCCCCTGAAAATCCCTCTCTGATTGTATCCATGATAAATATACCGAAAAAACAGGCAGCAATCACTATGTCCACTTTAGGAGCCCAATCAGCCTGGCTGCGCCATGCCCAACTGAGGATATAAATATTGAAAAGGCCATACCCCCCGGCAACATAGGAAAAAGTCTTCAGCCATTGCGAAGCGTCGCTGCTGAAGTTGACGGTGACAGCATAAAAGACAAATAAAAATGAGGTAATAACACTGAAAATTGCAAATCCGTAAAGCAAGAATTTTTCCTGAGTTTTCATTCGATGTCCTCGTTTTTCAAAGATGAGACTGTTGGAGAAAGATTAGCAAAAAAACTGATGAAAAGCCATGGGGAGGTTGGGCTCCTTGGAATTGGTAATGACCAGAAGTCACGATTCCACTCCAACCTAACCACGAATCCGTCCTGAGATTGCACTGTATCAATATTCTGTTATGCTTGATGCGAACATTTTTCTCAATACAAAATATAGGAGATAGCTATGAGAGGTTTAATTATTATTTTCGCCATCTGTTTTGCAATGATTCTGACCGCATGTAGTAAGGATGAGCCGGAAACAACACCAAAGCCGGCAGTTCAAACAGCACCGAAAGCAGCTCCGCTGGCCAACAAGGCAGTGGATGAAGCCAAGCAGGTGGCCAAGGAGGTTACTGAAAAAGCAGAGAAGGTTGTCGAGCAGGTGGAAGACAAGGTTCAGGTTGCAGTTCAACAAGCCAAATCAACCTTTAGCACAGGTCAGGCAATCTACACCTCATCTTGCCTCACATGTCATAAATTGGGGATTGCTGGTGCCCCAAAAGTTGGCGATAAGGGTGCCTGGGCGTCACGGATTGCTGGTGGTGAAGAAAATATGTTGAACAATGCAATCAAGGGGATTGGAAGCATGCCGCCAAAAGGGGGAGCCTCGAAGTTGAGCGATGAGGAGATTAAAGCTGCGGTTGAATACATGGTTGAGGAGAGTCGCTAAGCGTTTGTTCGTCTCAGCATAGATAGCGGCCAAAACGTTGGCAAGAGGACAGGCTCAATGAGATTTGTCCATTATAACATGTGTTATGCGACTGGACCGAAGGTGCATAATTCTACCTGATTAGCGCTAATCAGGAGTTATGGTGCCAGCGGTGATGCCGGCAATGTTGTCGGATATCTCTCTGCATTATTTGGGTGAGAACAATGATGCATCACGATAATTTGGCACTGATCCGTTCGATAGAAGAGCGTGGTATGTTGGTGACGCCGCGCATTATCGAGGCTTTTTTAAACGTAGACAGAGTAAATTTTATGCCTGAGGCGATGCGGGAGGAGACCTATGGCGATTATCCTCTTCCTATCGGCAAGGGTCAGACTATCTCTCAGCCTTCAACGGTGGCGTTTATGCTTGAACTGCTGAAGGCTCAAGTGGGTGATGAGGTTCTCGATATCGGTGCTGGCTCGGGCTGGACCATTGCGCTGCTCGCATATCTGGTTGGAAAAAAGAGTCATGTAGTCGGCCTGGAACGTGTAGATACACTGGTAGAATTTGCCAATGAACACCTCAAACAGATAAAGTGCAACAGTGCCGTTGTAAAAAAGGCCGGGAGGCAGCTGGGTTTACCAGGCAGAAAGTTTGATGCTATTTTGGTCTCGGCATCGGCACAGGATTTTCCCAACTCTCTGCTGAAACAGTTAAAATCAAATGGGCGCTTGGTTATCCCTGTAGGAAATTCTATCTTTCGCTATACAAAACTCGATGATGGTAGATATAGAAAAGAAGAGTACCCAGGCTTTAGTTTTGTACCGTTGATCGTTGAGTAAATAACTCTCTATCAATGATGAGTGCCTGACTATAATTAATGGAAAATATCCCATTAGTTACAGTTGTTCCTGTCCTGCTGGCCGGGGGTATTCTAAAGATGCTGGTTAATCCCTCGTTTTAATATAGCATATCCTTTTAGCAGGCATTTTGGCGACAACACAAAAGGCGGAGTATGCTGCATATAATCGCTGTATTCATTACCAAAATGCTGCAGTGCCTCTTTCTCTTCTATGACCAGAACAAACCAGATTGCCGCTGCCACGCCCCAGCCGGCAGTGAGGATAACAGGAATTGATCCCCACATTAAAGAAACAGCAATAGGCAGAAGAGCCAATCCCAAATGCATCGGGTGGCGCATACAGCCGTAAATGCCTAGGTTTGTCAACTTATCTGGCCAGAAGGTTTTATGCTTTTCCTGATGAGCAAAGCGTTTGAGCGTTCTTCCGCCAATAGAGGTAAGTGCCATTGCGTCGACGAAGAGAATCAATCCCAGAAAAAATGTTACTGAGCGGATTGAATCGTCAAGATATAACGGCCAAATCCAGCCTGGAAGAAAGATTATTATCCAGACTATGGGCCAAAATAGAAATTTCCAGATCATTGTATCTTTCCCTTTTTTAGCACCATACTCCTTCAAGTTCAGAGCCGCAATGCGGACAGGTACCGTTTTCATCAAGTTCATTAGTAGCATACTGCCCGATACGCCCTCGTCGGTCGATCACCCTTTCTCCGCATTTTGGACAGTAGGTTGACGTATGATCTTCGTCGTCGATATTGCCGACATAGAGATATTTCAGCCCCTCTTCCCGACCTATCTTATAAGCCCTACTCAGTGTCGATCCTGGAGTGGGAGGAACATCAAGCATTTTGTACGTTGGATAAAATGCGGAGAGGTGCCAGGGGATGGAAGGGTCAAGTTTAGCTATAAATTTTGCAATATTGCGGATCTCTTTATCTGAATCATTTTTGCCCGGGATGAGGAGTGTCGTCACTTCCAGCCAAATCCCTTTTTCATGGGCGTATTTGACTGCTTCAAGAACCGGTTTCAGCCGGGCACCGCAGATATCCTTGTAAAACTCGTCAGTAAAAGCCTTGATATCAACATTC
>JASJGT010000171.1:0-9650 GCA_033791405.1 Desulfuromusa sp. | reverse complement strand
GAGTTCAAAAATAAAATTGCTGGACTGGTTATTAACGGTGTTGTCCCGCTGACTGAAGTCGCACAGCGAATTATTGATAAAGCAAAAATTCCTTATATACGGGCGGCTGAGACGACAGCTGAAATTTACACAACGATTCAGGAAGACGTCGCTAAAATTGGGGTGGATGACCAGGAAAAAATAACTCTGATCCAACAGCTGGCTGAGAGTGAACTCGATTTTGAGTTGATCGATTCGCTATTTTAAGGATATGTGATTTATGGGGTTCCTAGGAAAAATATTTGGTAGTGGTGGCGATTCTATCGAAGGGTTACGTAAGGCGATTGCCCAAAAACGTTTTGTCGATGCCAAGTTGCTTGCTGAAAAATTAACCGATCAATTATTGAGTGAAACGGAAATGGTTGAAATTGAGCAGCTGCGGATTGTGGCTGGTGATGGTCTGGCAGGGCTCAATCTAGAAGAAGCTTTGGGATTGCAACGTTGTGGCCATTTTGATCGTGCTACCGAACATTTACAGCTGGCTCAGGAACAGGTGTGTAGTGCGGAGTTGGGTGAGAAAATAGAACAGGCTATCGCGGCTGAGCCTCTGGTGCCGGAAATTTCTGCAATAGAGGATGATCGACAAGCTGCTTGCGCCTCTTGTTCTCCTCAACCAAGAACAATCCTGAATGATGACGATGTCATTTTTGGTGATGACGAAAGTCAGTTGGAGCTGATTCTTACATCCTATCCTGCTGAACTGGTTGAGCGATACGCCGGTAAAAGTGAAATCTTTAAAGCGGCCTTTTTGTTATCGCATGCCGGGCAGGATGAACAGGCTCTGCCTCTGTGGAAACAGGTGGAAGCTGTGGAACAAGATGATCTTTACTGGTTTGAGTTGGGATCTCTTTTGGGGCGCACCGGTGATCTGGAAGAGGCTTGTCCGGCATTGGAAAGATCTCTAGAGAAGAATTCTGAGTTGCTGTTAGCGATTGAAGCTCTGGTGCCGATTCTGATAGCTCTGGGTGATTACCCTTTAGCGGAAGAACGGCTAGTGCAATTCCTCGATCAGGGAGTAGACCCCGCATTTTGCTATGCACAATTGACTTCACTCTATGTACAGCAACAGAAATTTTCTGATGCAGCAGAATATGCCCGTCAGGCGATTGCTGCAGGGAACCTTGATCCTCGGTTTATGCTGTTAGCCGCATCGGTTCTGGAACATATTGGAGCATTGGCCGAAGCGGAAAATGTTTTGAAACAGGTCCCCGCTTCTAGCCATGGCGGCGGAACCAGCTTGCCGTTGGCTGAGTTCTGGCTGCGCCAGAAACGGGAGTTGGGCACTATTCTTGATACTTTTAATGCCGCCTGTCGAGAAGAACCAGAGGAACCACGTTGGCAATTGCGTGTTGCCCAAACATATCTGGCTAAAAATTGGATCAAGGATGGGTTGAAGATCCTGCGTATGGTGGTCAACGATCCCCGCTTAGAACCTGAACTGGCTCAAGAAGCAGCACAGTTACTTGCTGAACAGCAGGGGTGATTGTGACCACTGTCACCAAGTTAAAAATCTATCTGGCAACCCATAATATTGAGGTGTGGGAATATGTTGAACTAACAGCAACTGCTGCTACCGCCGCTGCCGCTGTTGGTTGTGGTGTTGCTGAAATTGCTAAAACACTCTTGTTTTTGGTCGGCGGAAACCCGGTTGTGGTTGTAACTTGCGGCGATAAGAAGGTAAAAAGTTCCCGTCTGAAACAGGCTTCTGGTTTATCCGGAAAAGTTAAACTGCCCCAGGTTGATGAAGTATTAGACCATACCGGTTACGCTCCCGGGGGTGTCTGCCCTTTTTTGCTCCCAGAGGAGTTGCCCCTTTTCCTTGATGCGTCATTGCTGAGGTTTCCGGTTGTCTATGCTGCGGCTGGAAATAGCCATTCTGCTGTTCCTGTGACCATGGCTCAGCTGGAACAATTGACCGGTGGGAGCATTGCCGATCTCTGTGATCCTATTCCTGAAAACACCTCGACAAAGTAGAATAAAAGTTCCCTCTTTTTGTTTTATTAGTTTTCTTGAATAATTAGCTACTCTTGATATAATGCTTTTTTGTAGAATTTTTCCTGTAAAAAAGACCAAAAGGATTTCTGAATGGCTTGGGAGGTTGCTGACCAACTCGATGTCAGTTTCAAGAATACTTGGGGCTTTGCCCAGCTTCTTGAACATATCGATATCGGGATACTGGTTCTGGATTTAAGTCAGAAGGAAATCGATTATTGCAATGCGGCTTTTTTTGAAGTGTTACAAGATGAGCAACTCTGTCGTAGCTATCAAGGTTTGTACGATCTATTTGTTCGGAATACTGAAGAAATGGATGATTTTGAACATGCTGGTCGCGTAGCTCATCAGGTCACCCATCAGGGACGCTTATTCGGCCATTCTGTCTATAAAGCGACACCGCACTACCGGTGTATATTTATCCGTGATATCACCGAGAAAACCCGCCTTGAATCAATTGCTCAGGCGGTCAATGCAATGGATAATATTGGTTTCATTTTCTCTGGAATTCGTCATGAAATTGGCAATCCATTGAACTCCTTAAAAATGGCTTTAAGTGTATTGAAGCAGAATCATGAGAACGCTTCGCCTGAAATGTTGAAAGAATATATTGAGCGGGGTCTGGGTGATATCGGGCGGATGGAATATCTGCTGAAATCGCTGAAAACGTTTACAATGTTTGAGAGTGTGGAACCCAAAGATCTCCCCCTGATTGAGTTTATGGGTAAATTTATAGCATTGGTCGAGCGGGATTTTCAGTCTTACGGTATTCGCATCAAGACCGAGATTCCCTTCGATATTGCCTGGGTCAGAATTGATGAACGGGCGTTGCATCAGGCGCTATTGAATATTTTTAGTAATGCTGCTGATGCATTGAAGGGGAAGGATCTCCCAGAAATCAGTATTCGTGCTGAAGTGCGGGATCAGTTGATGTGGTTGACAATTGCCGATAATGGATGTGGAATTTCCCCAGAGCAAGGCAAGCATCTTTTTCAGCCATTCAATACCAGTAAAGTGAACGGAAATGGTTTGGGGCTGGTGATTACCCGTAAGTTGCTGGCGATGATGGGTAGCGATATCGATATCATGAGTCAACCAGGGTATGGAACTCAAGTAACGATCCGGTTGCCGGTTGCAGCACAAACATAAGAAAACAGGCTGAGTTGTGAAGAAAATTTTGATTGTTGATGATGAAAAATCGTTTCTACTCTCACTAAAAGATGGCCTGAGTGTACACAGCGATAAATTTCAAATATTGACTGCCGAAAATGGGCGGGAGGCGATCGATGTGTTGCGTTCATTATCGATTGATCTTCTGGTCACAGATTTAAAGCTACCAGAAATGAATGGTTTTGAATTGCTGGCCTGGACAAGCCGTCATCAACCGCAATTGCCGGTTATTGTCATGTCTGCTTTTGGAACGCCGGAAATTGAAGCGCGTCTGGCCAAGATGGATACCCTGCAATTTCTGGAAAAACCCCTCGACCTGGAAATGCTTGAGGAAGGGATTTTTAACGGTTTAAATGCGGGCGGGAAAAGTTTTATCCGAGGAATTACCTTGGCAACCTTCCTACAGTTGATGAAAGTTGAGCAGAAAAATTGCACTCTCAAAGTTTCTGTCTCTGCGAAGTCGGCCTATTTGTATATTCACCGAGGTGAATTAATTGATGCCGAATATGGTGCCTTGGAGGGGATAGAAGCAGCTCTGGAAATTGTCGGATGGGATGATGCCGAGATTGAAATGGATGGGGTTTGTCGGCGCCAGAACAATGTCATTAACATGCCGATGGAGCATCTTTTAATTGATGCTTTCAAGCGTAAGGATGAAGCAGAAGAACTGGGGAAAGCTGCGCTGTCTACTTTACCAGAGAGATTAGAAGCCCTACCAGAACCACAACCGCCATCTCCGCCAAGTGAAGAAGTAAAATCTGTCATCCCTGTTGATGCAGAACAGCAGAAAATTGCAGAAATATTAACTAAGTTAGCATCCGTACAGGAATATGCAATCTTTGATAAGAAAAGTTCTTTACGAGGTAAAAATCCGGGAACTTGTTCTCTAGAAGACGTTGATCCTGTCGTTTTTGACAATCTGCTTAATTCACTTGGTGCTTCTTTGGGTTTTGGTGGTTATAATTATATTGATTTTAACAGTATAAATCGGAGCCGCTATCTGCTATTCCAAGGTCAACAATATTATATTCTGGCGAAGCTGAAACCGGGTAGTCGAGCGGAACAAATTGTTGAAAAAATCAAGCGCAATATGAAGCAATAAGTCTTATAGGGCAGCTTATTTAAGTACATTATACTTGGCAGCAATAACAACGATGATTTGGGAGAGGATAGAAAAATGATCCAATTAATCGATGAACTCAAGGTAATCCCAGGAGTTATCGGGGCTTGTATTGTAGATTTCCAAGAGGGTCTTAAGGTGACTAACCTCCCTGCTATCTTCAAACCCGAGCGATTACTCGTTGTTGGCAAACATCTGTTAAAACTCTACTCAGCAGGTCGGGAAAGCTTTTCTGATTTGACCGATATCACTCTAAATTATGATGAATCTGTGGTGGTCGCACGTGAATTGGAGAAGGGTACCCTGGTTTTTGTTATTTGTGATCCAACGTTCAATCATAACCTTATGACCATGTCGCTTAACTTGCTCCAGGAAGAGTATAAACTCGGTAATTTTGCTACAGAAGAATCGCCAGCAACCGTGCCGACGCAGCCTCAGGCTGATATGACTGGAGAAATGCAGGATCTTCTGGAAGAGATGAAAGGTGCGCTGAGTAAGATTCTGGGGCCAATGGCTGGATTTGTCTTTGACGAAGTTGCTGAAGAATGGCTAGAGCAGGGAGCCCCAGACTTTTCCCGGATTGAGGTTTTAATCGATCAACTCAATCAAGAAATTTCTGATCAGGATAAAATTGATAGTTATGGTCAGCTTATCTCACCCGCACTCAAGACTTTTCAGAAAGGTTAGACTGTCATGGCAGATGCAAAAGTTTTTGTCGAGAGGGTTAAGCAGATGGAAGGTGTTGCCGGATGTTTGCTGGTCAAAGACGATGGTGCGTTGCTTGGCCGGGCATTGGATGATGTCGAAACGTATACAAGTTTGATGTTGACCACTGCCGGTCTCGCTGAAAATATTATGGACAAGATTGGTTTCAGCTACTGTCGTTACGTGAGTTTTAATCGCACCAACAACCAGACTTTTTATATTTTTCCCATCGATCAATATTTGCTGGGAATTGTCCAGAAGGACGATTGTTCTGTCTCTGATATGCTGGGTCGGGTCTATCAGCTTATTGGCAGGGTTTCCACTGATGGGACAAGAACTGTTTCTTAGCTTATTTGGAAAATTATATGTTTACATAGATTTGGAGAGGAAAAATTATGTCAGCAGTGATAGCCGGAAATAAGGTCAAGATTCATTATACGGGAACATTTGATGATGGAGAAATCTTTGATTCATCGCGCGATGCAGAACCGTTAGAGTTTGAGGTGGGAACCGGGCAGGTCATTCCTGGTTTTGACAATGCCGTGGTCGGAATGAAGGTAGGAGAAACCAAGCAGGTGCGGTTGCCGGAAACTGAAGCTTATGGTCCCTACAATCAGGACATGGTTTTTGATGCCGATCCTGATCAGTTTGAAGATGGATTACTTCCTGAAGTCGGTCAGCAGTTTCAAACTCAACTGGAAGATGAAACTCCGCTCTTGTTAACCGTTAAATCGGTAAAAGATGGCAAAGTTGTCCTCGATGCCAATCATCCCATGGCGGGGAAGACCCTCAATTTTGATCTGGAGGTCGTTGAGGTCGTTTAACTTTATCTCTTTGCATACTTGAGAAACCACAGGGTTGTTAAATTCCTGTGGTTTTTTTATTGTGGAAAGATGTCAGAAAATCAGCGGAAAATTATTCATATCGACATGGATGCTTTCTACGCATCCGTTGAGCAACGTGACAAACCGGAACTGCGCGGCAAGCCGGTTGTTGTCGGCGGCAATCCCGATAGCCGGGGCGTTGTGGCAACTTGTTCCTACGAAGCACGCCGCTTTGGGATTCATTCTGCCATGTCTTGTGCCCGGGCTTATCGCCTTTGTCCACAAGTTATTTTTGTCCGTCCCCGTTTTGACGCTTATCGTGAAGTTTCTCAGCAAATTCGTGAAATTTTTCTCCAATACACCGACCTGGTCGAACCCCTCTCTTTGGATGAAGCTTATCTGGATGTCACAATCAACAAGCCAAATATTAAATCAGCAACCTGGGTCGCTCAGATAATCCGCCAGAAAATCAAGAATGAAACCGATCTGACCGCTTCTGCAGGGGTCTCTTACAATAAATTCCTTGCCAAAATTGCTTCAGATATCAAGAAGCCTAACGGTTTAACCATAGTGACCCCAGAACAAGCAGAACAATTTATTGCCCAGTTGCCGATTCGACGCTTTCATGGAGTGGGGCGGGTGACAGAAAAGAAAATGCAGAACCTGGGAATCCTGATGGGAGCTGATCTACGCCAACATTCACTAGAAAAATTGAATAAGTACTTTGGCAAGTCCGGAGAGTATTATTTTAACATTGCACGGGGAATTGATCTACGCCCAGTGGTGCCGAACCGGGTGCGTAAATCGATCGGGAAAGAAACGACACTGAGTGAAGATAGTGCTGATCTTGGTCAGATGTTGACGATCATCGGCGATTTGGCAGAAAGAGTTGCAATGCTCTTGCAGGCAAAACAAACCAGCGGCTTGACGTTGACGTTGAAAGTAAAATACGCAGATTTCCAGATTGTTACTCGGAGTCTCAGTAGAGAAACTCCAATAGAAAGTGCCGAGGAAATTTTGTCTCTTGCTGAAGGGTTGTTGTGTAAAACCCGCGCTGGAGAAAATGCGGTACGTCTGCTCGGAGTGACAATATCCAATTTGACGAACGATATTCCAGTAGTAGAAACGCTACAGATGGAGTTTTCATTTATCTGAAATCAAAAACCCACACAAATTTCTGACGTTTTATGTCAATTAAGTTAACGCCAACCACCAAGTTGCTAAAACCATGAAGCCAGAGAGAACAGCGAACCCATTGTTGAGCCATTTCTCATGATACTCTGTTCCCCATTTAACATATACTGATACAAATCCAAGTCCAATTCCAAATAAAAAGCCAAACAGATGTGCCCCGATATCGGTATTTTCACCACTTGCGCCAAGTAGGGCTAGTAATCCGAGAGCCGCAGCAATCGGTAATGGCCAGCGGCGGCGAAGGTTGTTACGAAAGTGGAGCATATTGATGGTGGCCAGCAGGCCGACGGCACCGAATACTGCTGTTGATGCTCCGATGGAACGATGATCGGGGGATTGAACCAAGGCATTTAGAAGATTTCCGAGAGCCCCGGCACTGATGACTAAAAACCAGGCGTGCCCTGATCCAAGTAAGCGGCAGAGGCGAACCATAAAAATCCCGCCAAGAGCGATGTTGCTGAACAGGTGCAGGGGACCGGAATGCAAGGTTAATGCTGTGACCAAACGCCACCATTCTCCGTTGAGAATTTTTTCTGCATGGGCATTGCCAAGTTCAGCCCAATTGACCGGATGATGCCCGAACAGGTTGATTTGTTGTTGGGTAACATTGTGAAAAAGTGCCAGAAGAATTAAAATCCAGATGGTTGAAGCGGTGTTCTCTTGCAGTTTGCGCTCAACTGGAGGTGGTGGCGGCCAGTTGTGGTTCTCCGCTTCGTACTGGATCAATTCCTGACAGGCTTTTTGATATTGATCTACAGGAACCAATAGCTGATAGTTACGATCAACCTTTTCACTGCGACAAGGGATATTTCTTGATTGAAGAACAAGCATCCAGTTCTTCACTTTGCGTTTCGGAATGGTTTGCTCCGATAGCCCATCTTTGAGTCCTGGCGGGATGGGAACCCAGTCGAGCAGTTTAATTTCTATCCGTTTTTCTTCAATCATACTTTTCATAATTGCAGATAACTGATATTAACGGTACTGCCAAAATCTGTTATTAGCCACAGACCCACACGGACAACTGCGGACAAAATCAAATCTTTAGGTTCAGATCTTAGAACGTAAGATTTTCTCTGCGGTCTTTGCGCCTTGAGTGAGTGTAGCGAACGAGCGTGAGGATGATTCTGTCTTTTGATTGTAAGCTTTACGTCCAGCCGCTGTCCGTGTGTGTCCGTGGCAAAAAAAAAGATTGATTTTGATATATTCAAAACAGGATTTTCATGACCGTCAAACAAATAGCCGATGAATTTAGCCTCTGGCAAGAAATAGAAACTGCTGTCAATGGTATTCTTGTGGAAGGATCTGCTCCTGATCTTCTTGAAAAAATTGCCAAAATCCCCATCCAACATAGCCGGGCAACGCGTAGATTAGGAGCTTATATTTCTAAAGGTGACGAGCCAATTTGTATTCGTCTGCAATTTGCCCAGGAGCCGGATAATCTGAAACACACATTTCTGCACGAAGTCGCCCACGCATGTGACCATTTAAATCGGAGCAATAAACCATCAACTTATCGCCGAGCACATGGTTCTTCCTGGAAGGGGTGGGCGCGAGCGCTTGGAATTTCAACCCAATGTAGTGGTGAAAGCGAAGCGGTAAGGCTGTTGCATCAGCAACGGGTGAAGTTGATTGCCGTTTGTCAGAAATGTGGTGCTGAATTTCATCGGGTGAGACGTTTGAATAGAAACAGAATATATATTCATCAAAATTGTGGCGGTAAAATAAAATCGGTTTAAGGTGTCAAGGATAAAGCCTTGCCAGGAATTCTGCACTACAGGCGGGTTTATCTCCATTCTCAATTTCTATGGTCATCAAATAACAAATCTGTACGGCATTTTTAATTTTCTCCGCAGACTGAATAATTGTTCTTGCCCTAATTTTTGCGCCAACTTTTACCGGTGCCGGAAACCGAACCCGGTTCAAACCATAATTGACTCGATATCTCATCCCCGGATAATTTTTCTGGAAAAAATCGGGATGAATACTCTCTGTCAGGTACGGGAGTAGGGAGAGGGTCAGATATCCATGCGCAATCGTTGAACTGTATGGAGATTCTTTTTCTGCCCGCTCAGGATCGATGTGAATCCATTGTTGATCGCCGGTGACTGCAGCAAACTGATCGATCCGTTGCTGGTCAATTTGTAACCAGGAACCGACATGGATTTCTTGACCGATCTGTGGTTGTAGGAACTGTAGAAAATTGTCGATCTGCTCTGTTTGATCCATTGGTTCAGATATCCTTCAAATAATCTAACACCTGATGTGGGTGGTCTGCTGCTTTACGTACTTTTGCCCATAATTGCCATCACCTGTTCCTCTTTCTACTGATCAGGTAAATCAAGTAGGTGATTGAGCTTTTCAAGTTTATCTTGTACTGCCTCATCAACCTGTTTAGTTCCAAACATCCAGGTTAACTGACCAAGCATGAGGGTGACGTCAGCGAGTTCATCGATAACGGCTTGTTGGTCAACCTTGCCCCGGCGAAAATGTTTCAGTGCTGCAATCAGCTCAGCACATTCCTCAACCGCTTGATCGTATTGGGCTTCCTCTCCCCATTTGGCTAAAGTTGCCTGGTAGAGTTGTTCCATCGGCATAGGTATCCTTTG
>JASJGT010000170.1:0-7294 GCA_033791405.1 Desulfuromusa sp. | reverse complement strand
GAATAGCAGCACTGAGACGCAGAGGAAAGCGGAGTCAAATCCTCTTGAAGAGGCTAGGACCAGTTTCCAGGTTTTCTCAGTGACACCGAGTCTCAGTTGTAATAACCTTTTTTTTGGTTATAAATTTGTTCAATTATTACTATGTCTCCGTTTTATGTGGTGATAAAGAGCTGCTATAAGGTGGAGAACACCTGACGGTTGTCGTCGACGAACTGACAAAAGTCATAAAGCCGGAAGCCGTAAAACACCATGATCATCGCCATAATCCTGAAAAAACTTAAAGAAGCCTTTACCGATCTGCTGCCGATTATTCTGGTTATCGCCTTTTTTCAGGCTATTGTCCTGAAACAGCCGTTACCACAAATGGGAGAAGTTATTTTCGGTGCTCTTCTTGTCGTAGTTGGTCTCAGTCTGTTTGTTCAGGGGTTGGAAATGGGCCTGTTTCCTATTGGTGAGGTTATGGCTCAGGCCTTAGCCAGGAAGGGCAGCCTTTTCTGGCTGCTCTGCTTTTCCTTTGCTCTGGGTTTCTCAACGACGGTAGCAGAACCCGCTCTTATCGCAGTGGCAGCAGAAGCAGCAGAAATCGCCGCTCAAGGGGGCCTGATTGATCCGAGCCAGGATTCTCTCAGGAGCTATGCCTTTGGTCTTCGCATGTCTGTCGCTTTTTCTGTAGGACTTGCTATTCTTATCGGTGTCATGCGTATCCTTCGTGGTTGGCCGATTCATTATCTGATTATCGGCGGTTATGTTACTGTCATGCTGATGACTATCATCGCCCCGAAAGAGATTATTGGTATAGCCTATGACGCCGGTGGAGTTACCACATCCACCATCACGGTTCCCCTGGTGACAGCTTTGGGTGTGGGTTTAGCCTCATCGATTAGAGGGCGGAGCCCCCTGGTTGATGGCTTTGGTCTTATTGCCTTTGCGTCTCTTCTCCCGATGATCTTTGTCATGGGCTACGGTATTATACTTTTCAGGTAAAAAGAGGTCTGTTTTTGTGGAATTCATAGTTGATTTCAGCAAAATATTGCTCGCCACCTGCAGAGATGTGCTGCCGATCATTCTTCTGATTGTCTGTTTTCAGCTCCTGGTCTTGCGCCAACCCATTCCCCATCTGCGCCGGGTTGTTGTTGGCGGTATCTATGTTATTATTGGTCTTGCCTTATTTCTCGCTGGACTTGAAAAAGCACTCTTCCCTTTAGGGAAGATAATGGCGACCCAGCTGTCTGACCCTGCCTTTATTTACGGAGCCGGGGAAGTGGTTTCTCAGGCAGACTGGAAGGCGTATGGGTGGGTATATCTTTTTGCCGCCATGATCGGCTTTGCAACTACAATCGCCGAACCATCGCTCATAGCGGTCGCTTACAAGGCCAGCGAAGTATCGGCCAGAACGATCAGCCAGTGGGGCTTAAGAATCACTGTTGCCGTAGGAGTCGCTTTCGGAATCAGCCTGGGGACGTTTCGTATTGTCAGTGGCACTCCCCTTTATCTATACATCCTTGTCGGCTATATGATTGTCATTATACAAACCATATTTGCCCCTAAAAATATTATTGCTTTAGCGTATGACTCAGGTGGGGTTACGACCTCAACTGTGACAGTACCACTGGTAGCAGCGCTTGGTCTTGGACTGGCCGCCACCGTGCCTGGCCGGAATCCTGCCCTGGATGGTTTTGGCCTTATCGCTTTTGCCAGCCTTTGCCCCATTATAACCGTTATGGGATACGCTCAGTTAATGCACTGGAAAACAAAACGCAGAACTAAAAATATGGAGAAAAACGATGCGCTTTAAACTCATTCTTTGCTCAGTAAAGGTAGATATCACCGACAACATTATCGATGCGGCAAAAGAGGCAGGAGCTACCGGGTCGACCATCATTCCTGGCCGGGGGACTGGCGCCCCTGAGGCGAAAACTTTTTTCGGCCTTTCTCTGGAAGCGCAGACTGATATTATCCTGCTCCTCGTAGAAGAACACCTCATTCTAAAGATTTTAGACACGATCAAAGAAGCTGGAGAATTCCATAAACCTGGAACAGGTATTGCGTATGTGATTCCTGTTGAGCATGTCGTGGGCATGGAAAGTCAGATAGAACGATTTAAAGAAGAAGTACGCGAAAATTATTTTTAAGCAGTCAACTTTTAATCTTATAAAGGGAAAATTATGAAATCTGACCGCTCAACAATAATACGGGCAAGAGACATAATGCGTAAGAGGATTGTGACTATCGATGGCATGGCCACCGCCCGCGAAGCTGCCGCTAAAATGCGTGCTGAAAAAGTACCATCCCTGCTAGTCAAAAAAAGACATGAAGATGATGCCTGGGGGATACTGGTCGTTCAGGATTTTATTTCTGGAGTCATCATGCCGGGTCGATCTCCAGCTGAAGTGAACGTCTATGAAATCATGACAAAGCCAATTATCACCGTGCCGGCTGATATGGACATACGCTATGTTGCCCGCCTGATTTTCCGGGCTGGCATACGCAGAGCTCCGGTCGAAGAGGCGGGGGAACTTATCGGTATAATTTCTCTTTCTTCGTTAATTCTCGACAACGAACTATTTTAGAGTGTAAAAAGTAAATATCCCCGGCAAAGCTGGGGGATATTTACTTAGGAAGAGTTGGATGAAGAGAGTTCATTGGTTGGCCGCAGCTTACGCCAACTTGATGTTCGACAGAGTACCGGAGCCTTTGTTGTAGAAATCCTGCGAGATGAAGAATTTACTGCCAATCCTTCTGCTGATTTGGTTTTTTAGGCGGGGGATCTGATTGCTTCTATCGGTAATCCAGACTTGTGCCAATGGTCACGGGAAAAGACAAAAAGGGCTGCCAATAATCTTGGCAGCCCTTTTTATTACTCGTTGATTCTTTAAAGATCTGCCTATTTACCAGCAGCAGCTCGTTTTGCAGCTTTGAGTGGATTGACCCGTACATCATCAGTTTTAAGGTCAACTTTTTTATGGGTTGCAAAATTACACAATCCATTGGCCCATTTGGCTGCGGGGTCTGGGTAAGCGGTGCAGACGTCGCCAATGCTACCTTTGGCAATGCGGTTGCAACCCTGACATTCTTCAACAATAACTTGGCAGCTGCCACCTTCGGCGGAGCAACCAGACTTTTTCCAGAAACTACACTCGGTACCAGCGAGAACCGTTTGGCACTGCATATTTTTTTCCTCCTAGATTTATACTTTAGTCCAAATTCAGAACACGTACTAATAGCGAATTTATATAGTAGAGTCAACGCTTTTTTTGTCGTCATTATTAAGTAACGAAACTATTTTTATTGAAATTGAGAAGAATAATGGCTGACAGAATAATAGTTGCAATAATGGACATCGGAATCGTAAAGCTGCCGGTGATATCATAAAAATATCCGGCAAACAGGGGAGCCACAGCACCGGGAATGTTGGCAGAGAACAACCACCCATAAATCGAGCTAACTTTGTCTGCTCCCCAAATCCTGGCAACAGAGCCAGCGTAAACGACCAAAACTCCGCCATAGTTAAATCCAGCTATCAGCGCAAAAATTTGTAGCCCGAGTGACGAAGTTACGATGAAAGGAGAAGCAAACAGCAGCAGTGCTTGTGAAAGGAGATTGAGTTGAATAATCAAGCGGCTGTTGAATCGGTCAAATATGCTTCCCCATAGGATTCTTCCAGCGGCGTTTGCAATGGCAAAAAAGGAGACGGCAGTGACACCGATCATCAGTGTTGCAGATTTATAAAACTCTTTGATATTTGCATTGATGGCAAATCCTGCCGCAAGGCCGGTGAACATGGAAAAATAGAGGATAATAAAACGTTTATCAGTCAAGATTTCTCGAAAACCAAATTTTATTACGTTGGCTTTTGAATAGTTGGGTGGATTCTGCATGAAAAATCCGGAAAAAACGGTTAAAAACATAAAGGCAATGCCGAAATAACCAAAGAGAGCAAAGGGGGTAAAATTGAGCTTGAGGAGATATCCAGAAACGGTGCTGACCAGTGCCGCTCCGCCACCGAATCCGGCAACAGCAATACCGGTGACAAGCCCCTTGTTGTTGGGGAACCATTTAATGCAGGTTGAGATAGGAACAATGTATGCGATTCCGGCTCCAACACCAGCAATGATGCCGTTTCCCAAGATGGTGTAGGTGAAATTATTAATCCCCAGAGAAGAAATTAACCAGCCGCTTCCGAATAAAAATCCACCACTCATTGCAGCGATTCGTGGGCCAATTTTGTCGACTAACGTACCAGAGAAAATCATTGTCAGGGGAAAGACGAAATAGAAGATGGAAAAAGGGATTTGTGCCTGGGTTTGGGATATGCCAACCAGTAATTTAAGGTGCTGAACGTAAACGGACCAGGAGTAAGTTGCACCCAGACAAAGTTGCATTAGCAGGGCGGAGAGGATAATCATTATGCGCATATATGTCTCCCAGTAAGACTAAATCTGATTAAATCAAAATATGTGTATTTATAGATATTGTCAATGAGCTGTTTTTGCTGCTATATGATGTAGTTATTCTGGTGGATTGGAATGGCAAGGAATAAAGATTGTGGATGAGGATAATAGTAGCAATATATTGAACGATTCAGTGAAATGGGAAGATATCTGCGACCATTGTGGACGTTGTTGTTATGAAAAATATGACTATCGTGGAAAAATATTTTACACTGAAACCCCATGTCAATACTTGGATACAAAAACAAACTTTTGTCGCATTTATGATCGGCGTGCAGAGCTGAATACTGACTGTGCCTGTTTAAACCCCAAACTGGTTCGAGCCGGTATCCTGCCAGAAGATTGTCCGTATGTGAAAAAAATGAACGCTTATGATGCCGGCAAATAGTTCTGAGTTGAATCCCAAACAGTTATTGTTTATTTAGGAGCTATAGTTATGGCAAAAAATATCCTGATTTTTACTGGCGATGGCAAGGGCAAGTCGACAGCTTCTTTTGGCTTGGCTTTGCGAGCCGCCGGTCACGGACAGCGGATTTTGATTCTTCAATTTATGAAGTCGGATAGCATGACGGGTGAGTTGGTTGGCTTCCGGGATAAGCTTGGGGTTGATATCCTCCAGGTTGGACTTGGCTTTGTGCCGAAACCAGATCACCCTAAATATCCTGCGCATCGAGAAGCAGCGCAGAACGCTTTTGTCCTGGCTAATCAGGCGATGCAGAGCGGTGCGTACGATCTCTTGATTCTCGATGAAATTTGTGGTGCGGTCACTTGCGGGTTGGTGGATGAACAGCAGGTTCTGGACGCACTCAATAACTCACGTGATGATCTGAATATTGTCCTGACCGGGCGTGGTGCAACAACAGCGATGCTTGAATTAGCAGATACAGTCACAGAAATGGTGCCTCATAAACATGCTCTTGAGAGTGGTATTCCGGCGCGAGAGGGAATTGAATTCTGATGATTTATATACGTAGTTATTTTTATGGAGCGTAACCCTTAAACTTGATGGGCTTTGTGCTATTATCTTAGTTATTAAATCAGTTTATCAATCCAGACGAGGGAGGGTTCAATGTCACATATAAAGTTTGGTACTTCAGGTTGGCGAGGCATTTTCTGTGAAGATTTTACTTTGGATAATGTTCGTGTGGTGGTTCAGGCCATTGCCGATAATCTGCGTGCAGAAGGTTTGGCTGACAAAGGCTTAGTTATTGGTTACGATGCCCGTTTTATGGGTGCTGATTTCTCCCGTGAGACAGCCCGGATATTAGCAGGTGCGGGGATAAAGAGTTATTTCTGTCAGCGGGACACACCGACTCCAGTGATTGCTCATGAGATTCTGCGGAGAAAGGCTGCCGGTGGAATCAATTTTACCGCCAGTCACAATCCTTATAATTACAGTGGTATTAAATTTTCTCCTGTTTCGGGAGGTCCGGCTTTACCTGAAACAACCAATGATATTGAAAAACGTGCCAATGCCATGCTCGGAGAGATTGTTTTCAAAGACATGGATCTGGTAACTGCTGCAGAGCGGGGGCTGTTTGAAGAAATAGATCCGCGTGAAGAGTATTTCATAACTTTAAAAAAACTGATTGATTTTAAAGCAATTGCTGCATCTGGAATGACGATTGCGGTGAACCCCCTTTATGGTTCCGGACGTGGTTATCTTGATCGGATTCTGGAAGAGGAAAATATCCCGGTGATCAAAATTAATGATCATCTGGATCCTTATTTTGCAGGTAAACCTCCAGAGCCAGCAGAAGAGTATATCCAGGATTTTATCGGGTTGATTAAGGGGGATTCCTCGATTGTCCTGGGCTTAGCCACGGATGGGGATGCCGATCGATTTGGGATTATTGACGGTGATGGGACTTATATTGAACCTAACTATATTCTAGCGCTGTTGTTTGACTATATGATTCGCCGTAAAGGTTTGCGGGGTGATGCTGCACGCAGCGTTGCGACCTCACACCTGATTGATGCTGTGGCTGGATATCATGGAGTGAATGTGCTTGAAACACCTGTAGGGTTTAAGTTTATTGGTGAATATATCAGCGCCAATAAAATTTTGATCGGTGGTGAAGAGAGTGCTGGGTTGAGTATCAAGGGGCATGTGCCAGAAAAGGATGGAATTCTGGCGTGTCTATTAGTTGCAGAAATGGTGGCGGTAGAGAAGAAATCCCTACAAGAGCTATTAGCGGATCTCTACTCGCGGGTTGGAGAAATCTATACCAAGCGAATCAATATTCATTTATCCCCACAACTGGAAGCCGCTTTGCCCGATAAATTTGCTCATCCCCCAGAAAAGATCGGTGATCATACAATTGTTGAAGTCATCAAGATTGATGGTAATAAATATTTGCTGGATGATGGTTCCTGGCTATTGTTTCGTAAGTCTGGAACAGAGCCGGTGGTGAGGTTGTATGCTGAAAGCAAAAGCTCCGAAGCTTTAGTGAAGTTACTTGAACTTGGGCGGGAATTTATTCTGGAATAGATTTATTTAGGCTCTTACCATGGAGAATTAAGTATCAAAAAGGGAGGCGATTATGCCTCCCTTTTAATTTATTGCTTCACCAATTCTTTTGCCAGATCCTGACTGAGACGATTGATCCCGTTGTTCAGTCCGTTAACTAGATCCTGGTAGCTATTGCCAATGGGTTGTCGATCCATAAAATGTCCTTGAATCGTTTGTCCCCGATCATTGTCAATTGTCCAACGAACATCCACTTGCGAGTGATCACCAAGTTTTCCAAAAAATTTATTCACCACAAGTTTTACTTTTATTGCATTGTCGCTTGAACTTTCCCACGGGCTGACCGAGATGTTGACCTCCGGCAATACCAGAG
>JASJGT010000169.1:0-4411 GCA_033791405.1 Desulfuromusa sp. | reverse complement strand
AGAACCATTGCGATACACCGCTAAAACCAAATTCTTCTGGCCCTCTACTGAGTACTCAATATTTGACGTTTTGGCCCCTTCTTTAGGTCCAGGCAAACTCTCGATCACCCGTATAGTCATTCTTCTGGTTTTGTTCTTGGTCATAATTTACTCCTTGAAAGAGAACGTCTGCTCAGAGATCAGTTGAACGGGAGTGATGCATTCCAGTAAACAGATCAAGGGAACAAACAAGTTGATTGATTAGGTTGGCAGTAGGTTGGATTCTGGTGCAGTTACGAAGTGTGTTTCGAGAGGGAAATTTACTGGGCTGATTCTTCGATGAGGATGATTTCAGTGGCATACACAAGACGACGGAATATTCTGACTTCGCCACAGAATTCAATTCGGGTCAAAGCTGTCTCTTCTGCCGAACCGAGATCATTGATGTAGCCCCTTTCCTGTTCATCCAGCAGCACCATATTGAAATTATGATCAAGAAGATCTTCCTCATCGCCATACTCCTGAATCTCATAAGCACAGACTGACAGAAATCCATAGGCTTCTCTCCATAGCTCGGGATCGTCACGGATGGAATCTAGGTCATCCATAGTGTTTATGTGGATCATATTTCACCTCCTTTCATAGGTGTTTCCTGAGGACCTCGGCTACCTCTTCGGCATAGCCATCGACGTTCGGACATACGATCGTCACCCCTTCCCCGCTGTTCCCCCAGAGGACAACTCCGATCAGGCAATTGTCGTCCAGGAAGGTTCCTTCGAGGCTGGTCTCAATGTTGCGGTTACAAGCATGGTTGACGTCATCGAGGGTGTCGTTTTCTTCTACGAAAACAACAAAGCCCCGATCAGTGAGATCAGGGCCGAGTATTGAGTGGAGGGTTTGGAGGGCGTTTGTGGCTGTCTGCCTATGGGGTGGTGCCAAACTGGAAAGCTGGGCATCTGACATTGATGTGAATTTGAGCATGGGGTATCTCCTAGATGTAGGTGGTTACTTTGGTGTGTTTCGTTTCAAGGTGGCTAAACAGAAAATCCAACTAAAATAGGCAGGAGCATCAAGTGTGATGATAACTGGGAATTGATCGGAATAGTGGCAACAACAGCGGGTTGGACGAAGGCGCATGCCTCGCGGTGAAGAACATCGGAAAGCCGTGTGCAGGAAAACCGCACGCATGGTTTGATGAGGGAGGACTGGGTCAGTTGGTTTGGAACAGGTATCCTCGTCTAACGAAAGTGACGGGAACGTATACTCAATCTGAACTCGGGTGAACCTGCTCTCTACTCTACCTATTTATTTTAGGGAAAAATATTTGTTGTGAAATGACACCAACAAGGAGATGCGCTAACTCGATTTTTCCTGTCAAATTGAAAAAGTGTAGATTTATTAAAATTGATAGATGACACTCAAGCTGGAAAGATAAATATGGGCTTCGTATGTTCCATTTGCTGTGCCTGTTGGTGACCCAACAAGCATGGAGCCTAGAGGATCACCAAGATTATTATCTTTTTTGCGACTGTCGTGGTGCTCATAACCGAACGCGGCGCTGATTGTCCAGGCTCCGGTTTTCCATCCCGCACCTAGAGTAAACAGATGAGCATCAGTATCGGGGATAAGGGGTTCAAACGTTGATCCTGGAACGGCATTTTCACCAAAAAGATATCCAGCACTTATGCTGAATGATTCGTTTATCTGGTATTGACCACCAAGATTGTAGCTCCATGTTGATTTCCAGTCGCGAGGGACAATGTCAGAAGCTTGCCCAAGAACTGGATAGTCCAAATCAACTTTTAATTCATTTGTCGAAGACCAGTCCTCCCATCGTACACCAATCTCTATAACCAGAGCATCAGAAGGGAGAAATGCTATCCCTGCAGTCGCCTGAGCTGGTAGGCGAACATCAGACTTTCCATTGGTATCAGAAATGACCATTGCCAGCAACGGGTTTACATTGTTGAATGTTGCTCTACCTTCAACATCGATATCGATATGGCTACGGTAAGTCGCCCCGATGCTGATATAGTCCGTTGGTTTATAAAGAAGACCGAGGTTGAAGCCATGTCCCCAGCCTTCTCCTTCAAAGTGTTGATCAATATCACTCAGAGGACCAGTCAGTGCTGGTAACGCACCTCCCACTCCACCACTGAGCTGTAGATCAGTGATTGTGTAGGCTGCGGTCTGGTTGATTTTCTTTTCTAAAGTGGTATCAAGGTAAAGGAGACTGAACCCGCCAGCTACAGAAAGTTTGTCATTAATACGATATGAAATAACCGGATTGATGTTCAAGGTTGTAATTTCGCCGAATGTTCCAAGATACCTACCTTCATAGCTATCATCCCACTCAGTGGACATGCCAAATGGAAAAAACAGCCCGAAGCCGGTACTTAAGTTTTCATTGACCTGGTGGGTATAATAGAAATTCGAAGGAAAGTTCCATCCATCATTACTATCTTCTGATCCACCAGAATCAAGTTGGATGGTTCGATCTGCATAAATTCCAGTTGTCCCGATTTCGATCTGACGACCGGAAATATCATTTAACAACGCCGGGTTAAAATAAAGTGAAGATGGTCCGACCGGGTGAGCAACAACCGCATTCGCCTGTCCTAAACCGGCAGCTCCCTGGGTGAAGACACCAAATCCTGAAGCAAATGCCGAACCTGCAAATAAAGAAAACAGAGCGGTGATAAAAATGGTCTTTTTCATACAAAAACTCCTGACTGGCTCTTATCTCCCCCTCTCACAATTAATTAATCCTGAATGGCTTTTATTCCCCTCGCAATAATCAGTGGTGTATAGGTGAAGCGCATCGGATCGTCCATAAATGTCTGAACCTCGTCACGAAAAGCCTCGAAACTCCCCCCGTAGGCAGCAAATGGACAGCCTGACTGTTGCGCAGCAACTTCAACTTTGCGCAACCAGTTGTAACTATCTTTTTCCTCTATTTTTCCGTAGAGCAGATGATGCGCTTCCACCGTGCAGGCAATATCTTGAAAACCAAGACTGTAGAGATGACCGTAAAGATGTCGACCGGCATAAGGATCAAAGTCGAAATCCTTTTCCAGCCGCGACATGACATCCAGCAAGGTTTGTTGTAATCGTTCGCTCAAACCGCTGTGGCCAAGGCTGTTGTTGTCCAGATCTGCAAGGCAGGCAATCCCACCAGGTTTGAGAGACACAACACAATGGGCAACAATCTGTTGCTGTTCGGCTCTGAAGTATTCGAGGAAGAAGCGTGTCCACATGGCATCATATGGCTCATCACTATGATATGGATTATGAATGTCATGACAGACAAAACTGACATGATCGGACTCATATCGTTCGCGGGCAATTGCCAGCCGTTCCTCAGAAAAATCAAGACCGGTGACATGTCCGTTTTTACCAACTAACTCTGCTAATGCCTCTGTCGTGATACCCATTCCACAGCCGACATCCAGCACACGCATGCCGGGACCTATTCCGGCCCATGCCGCTTGTCGTTTAACCGCTTCTTTATCAGTTTTCAGTTCAAGCCGTTTGCCTTCTTCCTGGCTTTCCATGAGATAAGTTTGACTTTGGTTATTTTTGATGGACATTAAAGACTTCCTTATATTTGGTTCTATTTGTGACCGGTGTTATCTGCTGACGTACAAACTGATTCATCAAAATCTGAGCTTGCTCGGGAATTTGATGAAAACGGACGGCAAACCCTTCCGGGTGATTGGAACTGCTTGAGTTTTGTTTACTGTTGATCCAACTGACTTCACTGGAAACCTGTACATATTCGCTACTTCCGGGGAGGGCAAAAGTTAAAACCAGGGGATCTTTTTCTGCGACAAGGTCAGAGCTGGCGATATATGCCCCCTTTATGCTGATATTAATGATATCACCTGTCATTATCCGTTGGTCCTGCCGAATAGAAACCTGTGTTCGGTATTCCACCCGTGGTGATTTACGCCGAGCTCCAGCGGATACTTCATGCCTGTACGTATGAGAATCGGGTTTTATCAAAGAAAAATCCCGGTATTCCATGTATGCGACAAAAGCAGTGACAATCTCTGGATCAAAATGACTTCCGGAGGATTCATTTAGAAGGCTGAGGGCCCTTTTTATATTCATGGGTTCACGGTAATGGCGTTTTGATGTGATGGCTTCAAAGAAATCAGCGACAGCTAAAATTCGTGCTCCAAGAGGGATATCCAACCCCTTGAGACATGCTGGGTAACCCGCACCATCCCAACGTTCGTGATGCGCTCCTGCAATATGAGGAATTTGTGTTTGCAGCCCCCGGAACGGAACTTGACTCAATATTTGCTGTGTCCGTGCCGGATGTGTGTTGATGATGTCTCTCTCTTCAGGTGTCAAACGTCCTTTTTTCTTGAGAATCGAATCAGGAATGCCAATTTTTCCGTAATCGTGAAGCAATCCTGCAATTCTG
>JASJGT010000168.1:0-7447 GCA_033791405.1 Desulfuromusa sp. | reverse complement strand
GGCAATGGAATCATCATCATTGGCACTGATAAAAGCTGCGTCATTTTCAATAAAGCTGACCGCTGCATCCAGACCGCTATGGACTTCCGCCGGGGTCGGCCCTGCAAGAATCCCGATAAATTCACCCGCCAATTTGGTGTTTGCATTGACGGCACCACCATAAAACGATTTGGCATAAGCCACTTCAACCTGTGCTTTTTTAGTCGCCTCATCAAGGGCGGTGTAACCCACGTCATCACAATCAACGGTCAACAGACCCAAGCTACACTGGTCTTTTCCAAGCTTGAATTCCTCAGCCATCGCCGGGGTCACCTTGGAGATTATTCTGATACTCAAAACTGTGGCGCGCAGGATATCACCCTTCATCGCTGTTATCCTCTTCAGTTATTTATTAAGATCCAGGCCGCTGGCCTTCTGATCGAGCATTTTTTTCACAACATCGGCAATATGCGCCCCAGCCTCCACTGCAGGGAGACCACCCCGGTGAATATTCGATAGAACCGTTCGTCTGGCTTCGGGCATGCCGACCGATGCGTTATAGGCCATATAACAGCTCATACTTTCGGCCGTGGCCAATCCGGGACGTTCACCAATGAGAACCACGGTCACTTCCGGTTGCAATATTTCAGACACGGCATCCATCGCAGGAACTCGACCGTAACGGAGGAAAAATGGGGTGCCGGCCTCAATACCATGCCCTTTCAATCCCTGAACCAGCGCCAGAAAAGTATCTTTGGCATTCTTCTCCACGGCGGAAGAACTGAGTCCATCAGCAACATAGATTTGAACCCTGGCTTTTCCCGGGCAACTTTTTCTCAACAATGCCGAATTTTCATCATCTAACTCACGGCCCAGATCTGGGCGGGTCAGAAACTGATCTTTGTCGCAACACTTGGTCTTAATTTCAGCCAGTCCCCAATTCTTAATAAATTCTGCAGAAACATCGCTGAAGACAGCATCCTGAGCGATTGCATGATCGGCCCGAAAGCGCAACAGTGGGCGGGTCAGATAACGGGGGCCGGTTCTCCAGATGCCGATCCGGGAAACTGTCGCCTGCTTAAACTTAAGATACGCTTCCCGATTGACCGGAGTTGGAACCAGAAGCTGCTCGCTCAGCTTTTCAGCGGTCAGATCAGGTAACGATACTTCCACCAGTGGCGTCGCAATATCACCGGCACTGGAAGAACTGTCCACACCCATTTCGCTGAGAACATCCGCAATAAGATTCTTTATTTTACTTTCCATATCCATCATGGTTTTTTACCCGCATTTATTTTCCAAAAAAGATAGAAGCATCACCGGCTCTTTGACTTAACCTTCCATTTTCATAGATGCCCATTTTTTCCAGCCAGCATTCAAATACCGGAATCGGTTTTTTATTCAGCAGTTCCCTCAAAGTTGCCGCCTCATGGTAACCAAGAGACTGATAATTCAACATAATATCATCACCTTGCGGGACAGTTATCAGATAATTACAACCCGCCGTCCCCAACAAAACAGACAAATTTTCAATATCATTTTGATCGGCTTTCATGTGGTTAGTGTAGCAGGCATCAACCCCCATAGAAATTCCGGTGAGCTTCCCCATAAAGAGATCTTCCAGCCCTGCACGAATCACCTGTTGACTATCATACAGATATTCAGGGCCGATAAATCCAACCACGGTATTCACCAGAAAGGGATTAAACTGTTTGGCAAAGCCATAGCAGCGCGCCTCCATTGTCACCTGATCTACGCCATGGTGGGCGTCAGAAGAGAGCTCGGCTCCTTGTCCGGTCTCAAAATACATAACATTCGGCCCAGTCGCAGTCCCCTCTTTGAGCATCAGATCCTGAGCTTCTGCAAGAAGTTGGGCATTCAAACCAAAAGCGGTATTACCCTTCTCACTCCCGGCAATGCTCTGAAAAATCATATCCGCAGGAGCCCCTTTTCTAACCGCTTCCATTTGCGTGGTGACGTGGCCAAGGACACAATTCTGGGTTGGAATCTGATAGGTTTCTTTGATTTCCTGAAACATATTCAGGATATTGGAGAGAGATTCAACCGTATCATTGACCGGATTCAGACCAATCAACGCATCACCAGACCCGTAACTCAATCCTTCCAGAGTAGAGATTCTGATACCATCAAGATTATCGGTGGTGTGATTAGGTTGAAGACGGAAAGCTAAGACACCCGGCTCACCGATGGTTGTATTACAATGAGCGATGATGTTGATTTTACTGGCGGCATAGACCAGATCCAGATTGGACATGAGTTTGACAACTGCAGCGACCATTTCAGAGGTCAACCCCCGGGAGGCGCGGATAATATCATCGCCGCATGCGTCATAACTGAGAAGCCATTCCCGAAAGTCAGCAACGGTCAGATTTTTCAGTTCAGCATAGATGGCTTCATTAACACTGTCCTGATCGAGACGGGTCACTTCATCAATCTCATAGGGAACCGCTGGATTATTTCTCAAATCGGCCAGAGTGACATCAGCAAGAACCTCTTTGGCCGCAACCATTTCAGTAACTGTTGCAGCAGCAAGACCCGCCAACCGGTCACCCGATTTCTCTTCATTGGCTTTTGCCAGCACCTCATTGAGGTTTTTGAAGCTGTATGTCACTCCAGAGAGTTGTGTTTTTAATCTCATGGCAATCCTTCACCTGTCTCAGTAATTAAAAGCGAGGGTTTTGACAATTACGGGGACCACATTACCATCGGCAAGTTCACGTCCGATGTCGATATAATCTCCATTCTGAACACTGACCGTATCAATACAGATAACATCTTTCTTAAATCCCAGCAGGCTCCGCAACGTCTGCCCCATCACTTTGGCTAAATCCTTCTCAATAACAACAATAAGGGGGCAGGTTTTACAGAGAATCTCTTCCATTCCACTGATGATCCCCCGCGCCAGAGTTGTCAGTTCATCGAAGCCAAGAGACTCTGGACCATTGAAAGCGAGAGCCAGGTTTTGTTTCTCACCTTCCAGATTAAACCATTGCACCTTTTTGTGAATCGCCTCTCCCCACAGGGCAAAAGGGAGCACTTCATCCTCCGCCGAAAGCTTCAATACCGGAATGTTCTGTAGCGGCAAAGCGGCTGGGGAAACTGAAATGGTACTGCCACTGACGCTGGTTGTGTGTGAGCCGGCTCCGACCACAGTTGCCCGAATTGTCTCTGTCGCCTTAAGGATCTGCAACTGCTGTGACATTTGGGAATTAGCAATGGCTCGCCCAAGGATTTTTCCAATATCACCATATTGATAATCATCGCCACCGGAAGACGTCTGGATACAATCAGCAACTCCACCAGAAAAGGAGACATAATCGATCTGATAATCCCGCTTCAGATCATGATCTGTCAGCATCAGCGCCAACTCTGGTGAGGCTGGTAAAAGCCCCAAAACTTCATCCAGAATAGCTGCCATTCGACGTGCAATCGTTGTAAGAGCAACTTCAGTTGGCTTTTGCTGCTCAGCTATCGTCAAGTTCATGGAGCGAGCCAAACTGCGAACCTTGTCAGAGATGTAGCTGACCTCACCCCGTTCATCCCGAAACTTAATCAGTCTGCCACCAATATCCAGACAGGCGGTATCAATAACATCCCCATTTCTGAAAACAGCAATATTGGTTGTGCCACCACCGATATCCAAATTGACAATGGTAGCGCCCCGCTGCTTGGACTCCTGCTCAGCTCCAGCACCCTTGCCGGCAATAATTCCTTCCAACGCTGGCCCAGCAGTGGCAACCACAAATTCTCCAGCTAAGCCGCTAAGAGACCTCAAAACCGTCTCGGCATTCTGTTTTCTGGCCGCCTCTCCAGTGATGATAACCGCACCGGTCTGAACCTGTTCCGGGGTCATTCCCGCTGCCCGGTATTCCTGCTCAATCAACTCCCGAGTTTTCTGGTCGTCAATTTCACGCTGTGATTTCAGTGGAGTAAAGTGGATTGCACTCCGATAAATGACCTCTTTTGCAACAATTTCAATACGCGGTGCCGAAACCAGTGAGGCAGTATTCTCCAAAGTCAGTCGACTGAACACCAGCTGAGTCGTTGTTGTTCCGATATCAATTCCAACGCTTAATATCTGTTCCATCACCAGCGACCCTATCACAAAAAAAGCCCGAAACTACGTAGAACAAACGTAGACTCAGGCCTCTATGCCTTACTCATGCACTCCGTTGCGCATGAAGTATTTCATCTTTCACTTAAGAACTCATTTTAACAGGCTTACAGCAAAAGCCCCAACTACATAATTTCGCTCCGGGATGGCGACAATGGAAAATCAAAAAGAACCTTGGTTCCGCTTTCTCCAGATTCAATCGTAAGGCTTCCCCGTAGCTTCTCTGTAACAATCCGCCGCACGATCACTAATCCAAGTTTCTCTGCTGGCGCTGTTTTGACATCATACCCAATTCCATCATCTATAATGGAAATATTTGAGTACACAGCCCCTTTACAAATTTCGATATCTATCGCACCTGAATCTCTGTCGATAAAAGCATATTTCAAGCAATTCTGAGTCACTTCATTGACCACCAAAGCGATTGAAGTTGCCATGTCAGATTCACACAAAAAGGTATCACCTTTCAGGTTTATGGCAATCTCCTTGTTAGCAGGCAATCCATGACTCAAGGTGTTGCTTTTGATTTTTTGCAACATACTCATAATATCGACATCATCGCTATCTTCTTCGGCAAGGATTTCGTGGGTTGCTGCGATACTGAGCACCTGATTAATACTTTTATTAAAGGCGCTCTTGGCCAGCGGATCATCAATCCTGCGGGCCTGAAGTTTTAAGAGGCTCGCAATTGTTTGGAGATTGTTTTTTACCCGGTGGTGAATTTCACTGATCGCCACCGTTTTAAGTACTAACTCACGCTCTTTTTTCTTCATATCCGTTACGTCATTAATCAACATGACGACCCCGGAAAAATCTTCATTTTTATTTTTCACATACGTGTATTTGATATGAAAAATATAGCGGCCAACCTCCAAATCATTAAGAATGATCTGTTTTTTATCCAGGATATCTGCAAATTCTATCCCATGAAAAGTCATGTTTGAAAAGCTCAGACCCTCCAGTTGTTCAAGATAACCAAGGTTTTTATAAATACTTTCTGCCACTGGATTCGTATAAGCACAGATTCCAGAACGGTTGAACATTAAAATACCGTCGGTAACATAATATGGCAGACTGTTATCACTTGATTGGGGACGAGTTCCCCGGTCGATTAGTTGTCCCGTTGTTTGAGTTAAAATAGAGAGCTTTTCCTCAGCCTTCACCCGTTCTGTCACATCTTTTTCGGCAATTAAAGCGGCTATCACTTCTCCAGCTGCATTTTTTATCGGTGAAACACTTTGCCGGACATTTTTATCTTCCTGAGTGACCCCATGCATATCCATCGTTGGCATCCCGATTTCCAATGTTCTGATAACCGCCGGCTCTTTACTGCGATGGGCAAACTTTCCGACAACCGATCCCGAATAAAGTGACTGCACACTCGATGACCAATCCTGTGCAACCACAACTGCTATATCTGGATCCCGTGTGCTGCAGTCGATAAAAACATCCGATCCCGTCAACTCTGCGATACTTTTGAGACAGCCCGCAATTTTTTGAATCTGCTGAATATCAGTTTCACTCAGGTCAGAGTGCTGCTGGCAAAGAGCAACAAGCATAGGCTCCTCAACCACTATTCAGCAAAATAGCTTTGGCAATGTCTTTCATCGGTCGCCCCTTATCCATACTTATTTTTCGGATCTTCTTGTAGGCAGCATCTTCACAAAGCTTCTCTTGAGCCATCAAAATACCCTTGGCTCTTTCAATCAGTTTTCTCCCTTCGAGTTCATCCTGAGCTTTGCGAATATCTTCCCTCATCTGATTCATTTCCATCCCCTTGGCAATGGCAACCTCAACCATTGGGAGGAGAGAATCTTCTGATACCGGCTTGACCAGATAGCCCTCAACACCAACATCCTTAGCTTGATCCACAAACTCTTTACCACTATAAGCGGTCAGCAACAGGATGCTTCCAGCCAGCTTTTCATCTTTGATCAGTTGAGCAGCCTTTAATCCATCAATAAGCGGCATCTTGATATCCAGCAACGCCAAGTCAGGATGATGTTCCCGGCAGAGATCTAAAGCATCAAATCCATCTCCGGCTTCACCGACAACCTCGTAACCCGCACCAACCAATATCTCGTACATATTGAGGCGAGTAATGGGTTCATCATCTGCTATGACAATTTTGTAAGCCATCAATTTATCCTAGTGAAGAGACAATCCTAGTAATTCAAGTCCGGTTTTATCTATGGCGCTGGTTCTGATAATTTCTTCCGCGCCAGCTCTCCTGAGAAATTTTTCTGCCCGTTCAGGATCACTCGAATCTTTGTCTATTTTAGTCACGATCCCGATAATTCTTTTCTTAAACATGGAGGCAAATTTAGGTGGAAAAACGCTGTTTATAACTGTGGAATCCTGCACCAAGGCAATAATGTTGCATTTAACTGATGAGGTCATCAAAGCAGGATGAAGGCGCCGATTCTCTAAAAATTCACCGGGGGAATCGACAAATTCTCCATTATACGTGATTGCCTGAGTTTTTTTATAAATGATTTTCTGGTTTTGAAGTCCCTGAACAAGAGAGGTTTTGCCACTCCCCGTTTTCCCGATCAGCAGAATTTTTTGCATCAGCACCTCACTACGAACGGGTAATCTCAGTTGTTGCAAAATGCAAAACCGTATCAAACATGTCAAGAACACTGTTAATTGATGATTCTACACTGGCCACGTCTCCGACAATCACAACCGCCCCGCCAAATCGGTCCAGAAAACCAATCTCAACATCAGCAGCTTTTGTCGCCACATCCGCGGCAATTATAGCTGCCTCTCCAGGGGTAATCGTCAATATACCGATAGCACCAGTGGTCTCATCTTCCAGACCAAGACTCTGGCAGATAGATTTCTGTGGATTCGCAATAAGATGTGCCAATGTCAGTTGTTTACCCGGCACATACTCTTGAATCATCCGTTGTTTTTCTTCGGCCACAGTCAGCTCCACGAAAAAATGCCTGCAAGAATTGTTATCTTCTATGCAAGCATTCACCGCCTTGGATCACACTCCGTTGTATGATCATCACTTTTCCTATAACGCTATTTGATTAATTTAGCAAGCTTTTTAACGAAGTCTGTCTTAATGGCTTCCAGACAAACAAGATTCTGTACTTAATAACTTTTGCCCCTGCACAAATGCAGGGGCAAAAGATTTACAATTAACTATACCGGTAAGGGACACCAGCTTTATGCATAACTTTTGAATACTCTTTAAAGATGTTCACAACCTTTGCAGCTCGTGGGCTGATGGAAGACATATCATCCCAGAAACTTTCTGAATCACTCACCACCTGATCCCACTCTGCGGCCGGGATAGTAGTCAATTCCATCTTCTTGCCA
>JASJGT010000167.1:0-8748 GCA_033791405.1 Desulfuromusa sp. | reverse complement strand
TACCCCGGGGGATTCATCCATCTGGCCAAATACCATCAGAGTTTGTGGCAGGACCCCTGCTTTACGGATCTCATGCCACAGCTCATGACCTTCACGGATTCGCTCACCAACCCCGGCAAACACTGATACTCCTTTGTGTAGTGTGGCGACCGCATGCATGAATTCCATGATCAATACTGTTTTACCGACACCGGCACCGCCAAACAAACCGGTTTTTCCCCCTTTGACGAAAGAGCAGAGTAGGTCGATGACTTTAATCCCTGTCTCCAGCACCTCACTCGACCCCACCGCTTGATAAATCGGTGCCTGTTTCCTATGGATATTACGAAATTCGTGGGGCGATAGTGCGGCACCATCATCCAAAGGCTCACCAAAGACATTTAATAATCGCCCCAAACAGTCTGGAGACACAGGAATATGCAGTGGTGCACCGCTGTCATAAATAGTCATTCCCCGGTGCAAGCCAGCACTACGATGCAGGGTGATGGCACGGACTTGGCGTTCATCAAGATGCTGTAGAACTTCAAACAGGTAGGTCTCATGGTCAAAACTGGCATACAAAGCCTGCCGCATGGCTGGCAGCTTGTCACAGTTGATGACTACTACCGGACCATGAACCTCTGCTATAATGCCAATAGGAGTCTGATCTATTCTTTTTTTGGATGATGTCTTCACCATGTATTTAAGTATATAACTAAAACTTAAAATTTCTATTCTACAGCGGTATGTTTAGTTCATCCGCAAGATTATGTGGTTGATCCAAAGGAATTGTCTCTCTTCAGCCAAAAAGTCTTGAACCAAACAGACGACTGTGATAAAAGCTATTGTTTCGTCTGAAGCCGTGGGGGTTTCAGCCATATCCTTGTTCCGGGGTAGTGTCCGGGGCTGTTAATCCTAGAGGAGATACACTGATGAGAAATTACGAATCACTCTACATTATCCATCCAGAGGTGGTCGGCGACGAGTTGACTGCTATGATGGGAAAATTCGAGAAGGTTCTCACCGATCAAGCGGCTGAGATCCACAAGCTGGACATCTGGGGCGTCCGCAAGCTGGCGTATCCAATTCAAAAAGTTGAACGTGGCTGCTATATACAGACATTGTTCAGTGCTGAGCCGGAGGTGATTGCTGAGTTTGAGCGTCGTCTGCGACTGGATGAAAAAATTCTCCGTTTTTTGACGGTTCGTTTTAAAGAAGAGTTTCCTGCTGTTGTTGAAGCAGAACCCGCTGTTGAAGAAGTAGCAGAACCCGCTGTCGAAGAAGTAGCAGAACCTGCTACTGAAGTAAAATCAGACAGTGCGGATACTGCACCGACTACGGAAGAAAATTAATAGATATAATATTTAGTTGCCATCTTTCTTTTTATAGATAGGCACAAATCAGGAGAATATTCATGGCTTACGAAAGACCATCCCGTCCATCTTCTGCACCACCACGGCGTCGTTTTGGCCGGCGTAAAGTTTGCCGCTACTGTGCTGATAAGAGTCAGAAGATTAATTTTAAAGATGTCAATAATCTTAAATACTACCTGTCTGAGCGCGGTAAAATTGTTCCACGGAGAATTTCCGGAACCTGTGCAGCGCATCAGCGGCAAATTGCAGAAGCGATCAAAAATGCCAGACAGATTGCACTAATGCCTTATACTGCGTCTCATTCACTTTAATTCGCGGTACCATTAATTTACGGAATGAAAGCTCAGTCGACACTATTAACAGCAGTTGGAATCGGCGTGACCCTGCTCTGTTTGCTTGGTGTCAGCTGGATTGGCTCAGCAGGTGCTTTTCTTAACCTCCTGACCCCTCTGGCGGCTGCTTACTTGAGTATGCGTTTCGGTGTGAAATCCGGGATTGTTGTCGTTGTTGTAACAAGTATTTTATTACTTCAGCTGGCGACAACATATACGCTGTTTGCTTATTTAGGCATATTCGGTGTTGGCTCTTTATTGCTACCGTTGTTTTTACGGCAGCGGTTGCCTTGGGATCGGGCAGTTTTATACGCAACTATCGGTTCTGCCGTTGTAACAGCAGTGATGATGCTATTGGCTGTTGTTACTGGCGGTATTAACATCCAGACCCTGATTGATCAGATGATCACGGCTGAAGTCGATCAGGCAATGCAAATTTATCGCGATACCGGATTCAGTGAGTCGCAGTTGCAGAATATGCAACAGGTTGTCGATGCTCTGGCTGAGTTTATTGGTAAAAGTTTTTACGGTCTTTACTTAGCTTCTATATTGGCGATACAGACGTTTTGTCTATTGTTATTGCAACGTCTTAAGGGGAGCTGGTACCAGATTTCTGGAACCCCCTTTGCTAAATGGCGTTTGCCTGCCGGGCTGATCTGGGTATTGATTGCAGCAGGTTTTATTTGGCTGCTTCCGGTTGAAATTGTTTCGTTAGTTGGGCGAAATTTGTTGGTGGTCTTGTTACCCCTATATTTCTTACAGGGAATGGCAGTCGTCAACAGCTTTCTACAAAAAAAGTCCTATCCACCGCTGGTAAAAGGTTTGATCTATCTCCTTTTGTTGATACTCAATCCTTTGCCAATAATTATTACCTGTGCCGGTGTTTTTGATCTGTGGATTGATTTCCGCCGCCCCAGGCAAAAGAAAATATAAACTCGATCCAATATGGAGGAGAGACATGAATACAAGTATTATCTTAAGGGAAAATATCGATGGTCTTGGGATCATTGGTGATGTGGTGTCTGTTAAAGCTGGTTACGCCAGAAATTTTTTGATTCCAAAGGGACTGGCAAGTGCATCCAATGAGCGCAATGTCAAAGAACTTGATCATCAAAAACGTCAACTGGCTCACAAGCTTGAAAAAGTGACCAAAGATGCCGAAGGGGTTAAGGTTCGGGTTGAAAAGGTTACCTGTGAATTTACACAGCGTGCCAGTGAAGAGGGTAAGTTGTTTGGCTCTGTCACATCGATGGATCTTGAAACAAAGCTACAAGATGCAGGAGTTGATATTGATCGTAAGAGAATTCAACTTGGCGAGCCAATTAAATCTCTTGGTGAGCATACTGTTCCCGTTAAACTTGATGCTGGGGTTGTTGCCGAATTGAAGGTTATTGTTAAGGCTGAAGAAGAAGCGTAATAGCCGATTTTAAAGTTATCTGTTAAAATTGAAAGGGCGGTAGATTTAAAATCTACCGCCCTTTTTGTCTCTTACTTTCTGGAAAGTACGAAGCTGCTATGCGTAAAAATCGGTTGCAGCTTGAACTGCCACTCCGCTGTTGATCTTTGCTCCCATCCCGGTGAGGATTGAATCCAAGGCTCCCAGGAGGAGCAGTACGTTGGTTTTATTACTGGCATGTCCCATTAGTCCAATTCGCCATACTTTTCCAGCAAGTGCCCCCAGCCCGGCGCCAATTTCCAAGTTATAGTCCTGGAGTAATCTGTTACGCACTGCAGCATCATCGACCCCTTCCGGAATTGTTACAGTATTCAGTTGTGGCAAACGATCTGCCTCCTTAACAACGAATCCTAATCCCATGGCTTCAATTCCTGCTCGTAGGGCAAAGTGGTTGTGTTGATGCCGTTCCCAAGCCGATTTCAGCCCTTCTTCCTGTAAGATGACTAATGCTTCATGGAGCCCATATAGGGCGTTGATCGGCGCCGTGTGGTGATATGCACGCTTGGCACCTTCGCCCCAATAGCCCATGACCAGAGTTAGATCAAGGAACCAACTCTGCACAGGACTCTTCCTGTTAGAAATCTTTTCCTCAGCAGCAGCATTAAAACTGACTGGTGATAACCCTGGAGTACAGGAAAGACATTTTTGTGATCCGGAATAGATCGCGTCAATACCCCATTCATCAACGAGCACAGGAACGCCGCCCAATGAAGTCACGGTATCAACAATTGCCAGACAACCGTACTTGTGCGCCAGGTCAACGAGGTATTTTGCGTCTGACAGGGCTCCAGTCGACGTTTCAGCATGAACAAATGCAACTAAATTTGCATCGGAGTTCTCTTTTAGTGCTTGCTCCAGTTTATCAGGATCGACTGCTTTTCCCCATTCGTCATCAACAGGAATGACAACTCCACCGCTACGGATAACATTTTCTTTCATCCGTCCACCAAAAACTCCATTTTGACAGACAATGACTTTGTCGCCCGGTTCCACCAAATTAACAAAGCAACATTCCATACCTGCTGACCCCGGGGCTGAAACCGGCATTGTCAGTGCATTTTTAGTTTGGAATGCGTACTGTAATAACTCTTTCATTTCATCCATCATGTGGATAAATTCTGGATCTAGATGCCCAATAGTAGGGCGTGACATGGCTTCGAGAATTCGTGGATTGACATCTGAGGGGCCTGGACCCATCAGAGTGCGTTGGGGGGGATGAAAAGATGAAATAGTCATGGCGGCTCCTTGTAAGAGTTAAGACAGATTGGAAAGTAACTGCAAACTGATTTATAGCAAAAAAAGATAATTATATGAATAATTAAATATATATGAAAAATTTGCAAAATAAACAGCTTGATGTTTGTTATCGGAACTGCAAAAAGCAGATGCTATAGGTCGTGAAATCAAGATAATTATTTACTTGAGTTAATTCTTGTTTTGACGTAAAATTGGTTTTAATTAATGTATATGTGGTGAGCGGTTCAATGGATCATTTTGTCTGCCTCTTAGGTTAGTTATGAAACAGCTTGATATTAAACAGTTATTCAATCCTTTATCTGAGCTTTTGGAGGTCTGATTGTGCTTCGTGATTTTGATTTAGATTTAACAGATCTCGTCACAAGCAGTGCCCTGAGTGATATTTATTCAGCCAAAATTTTAATTATTTCTGGTGATCCGTTTAATGCTATACCGCTGCATGAAATAATGGAAAAGGAGGGGTATAAGAATCTTTTTTCCACAAATGAGTTTTTCCAAGTCCTATCATTAAATAGGAAGAATCGCTTTGATCTGATCCTTCTTGATATTGATATGTCAGAAATATCGGGAGTATCGGCAGTATCAGGTATAAACGTTTTACAACAATTGCAAAAAGATGCCAAAGGCAGTTTTTTGCCAGTGATTGTCTTGTCTGTTCATGCTGATTCGAAAACTCGGAAAAAAACGCTGGGGATGGGCGCTAAAGATTTTATTGCCAAGCCGTATGAAAATTGGGAAGTCCTGCTGCGAATTCAGAATATTCTACAAGCGAGTTTATTTCATAAACAGCAGGTGTCTCGGAAAAATCTGCTTGAGAGTGAAATTCGTAAGAGAACGAAAGAGATTCTTTCAACCCAGTATGAGATTGTTCAAAGGCTGGCTGTTGCAGGTGAGTTAAGAGATAACGAAACCGGGGCGCATGTTAAGCGGATGAGCCATATTTGTAGTTTACTCTCGTTACAGCGAGGGTTAGGTCAAGAATTTTCAGAATTGATGCTCTATGCCAGTGCGATGCATGATGTTGGCAAAATCGGGGTCCCAGACAGTATTTTGTTGAAGACAAAAACCCTGACCCCTGAGGAGTGGTTGATAATGCAGCAGCATCCAATTATTGGTGCCAGAATTATCGGCAATCATGATTCAAAGCTGATTTCTCTAGCAAGAGAAATTGCCCTTTATCATCATGAAAAATGGGACGGCAGCGGCTATCCTCATGGGATTTCTGGAAATGAAATTCCAATTGCTGCACGAATTGCAGCGATTAGTGATGTATTTGATGCCTTAACATCAGACCGACCTTATAAACAAGCTTGGCCGCTAGCAAAAGTTACTGAGGCAATTCAGAAAGAATCTGGTAAGCATTTTGAACCAATAATGGTGGAACTGTTTTTAGAAAATTTACCGGAAATTATGAAAATAAAAGAGCGCTATGTAGATCATGAATTTTATTTAAGTTGATCGACCGCTGCTTGCAAGAGCAAAGAAATTTCCTATGCTGATAATGAAATGCCCAAAATGTAATAAATATATCAGTTCTGCGTTATTGGCGGAAATCACTACAATTGCCTGCGAACACTGTGGAGCTGATGTTGCGGTAAATAATGTCCTGGTTTCATCGAATGGTTTCACTTTTGATCGGCAAGATCTGCTCAAGCGGTTTTTCCGCTACCGTAAATTGTTAGATGAGGTGATTGATGAACATAGCTCAATGGACGAGAATCGAGTTAGCTCTGCTGTCAGCAAAAGTAGTGTTCAACAATTTCTGAATATCCTGCAGGGGATGATGACCGGTGCTCGAGATAATTTTCGAATGCAGTTTCTTGCCCCTTTACGGGTAACGATTCGTTATAGCAAACATGAATGCAGCGGTACTTTCTATAATTTAAGTATGGAAGGTGCACGTATAGAAATTCCCAGTTCAAATCCTCTTCCAAGGGTGAAGGGCCAAACGTCTATCCACTTTTCATTGCCGGGGCAGCAGGAGGGTCTGTCAATAACTGGAGAGGTTTGCTGGACCGAAAAAGCAAAAAAGGGCGGGCAGGATAAACACAGTGTCGGAATCAGTTTTCACGAGCTGGATAGTTCTGTCAGCTCAGTCCTCTGGCAGCTCATTTCAGAATCGGCGAGCGAGGAGCAAAAATAAAGGGAGATTTGTGAGCCTGTCTTGAGTTTAGTCCAGTTGCTAGTAAAACCGGGACTGTCCCCGCATGGGGGCTGTCCCAGGCTTTTGCGGTGCGAACCGCCACAGTTCTTCGTGGATCGTAAACTTCGGGATAGCCCCCGATGGAGCTGGGGACAGTCCCAAGTTTACTACAGAATTGCTTAAACTAGCGCCATTCTGGACAATCCCGGTTTTGCTGAAATATCCAGCCAATTAATAATCAATACCAGCAGGTTGGACGCTACCAGGATCGGTTGCGTGGCAGGGAGTCACTCCATAAACCATACCGCAATTATTACATTGGTCTTCCATTGTTTGCATGGTGAAAACAGTTTCACAACTTGTACATTTAATTTCAGGGGGAAGCGGCATAGCATAGCTGCTGAATCCCATCTGCCTTAATTTGTTAACAATTTGCTCTCCATTGCCAAAACTTCCACTACAACCGTCATGCATTGTTTTATACTCCTTGATGGCATCGCAAAAAGTCCGACCTGCTGCGTTAGAGCGTTTCCTCAAGATCTTGACATACTAAACGTATGCCTTCACCCTTGAAAAATCACCACGCCTTGCAGGACGAAATTTTTGCATAGCCATCCACTAGATGTTTTCCAGGGTATCCCCGGTTCGGATTCTATTTCTCAGGGCGAGAAGTTTGTTGTCCAATTCTTCTAGCGAAGCCAGATTTTTCCGTTCTGCTTTATTCGATTCAATAATTTTATCGATACCGCCGTTTTTAATCACCAACCGCCTATCACCCATTAAGGCAAGAATCGGGTCGTGAGTTGCCATCAGAATAATTTTTTCTTCCTTAATCAGCAGGGCCAAAGCTTTTTTTCTGTCGATTCCGGCATTTTCGATTTCATCAATCAGCGCAATGGGTGATTTGCTCAGAATTGCCATGTCAGCGATCATCAGTGCCCGGGATTGTCCACCACTTAAAGATGTGACAGGTGTATCGGGGGCAAAAGGTTCTCCAGCCAGTTCATTAGCCTGTTTCATAATTTGTGCAACTTTTTCTTCCGGATCGGTGACCAAGCGGCTTTCTGCGTGCATGCGGATGAATTCTTCTGCCGACAGATCCATGACAAAGTTCATATTTTGTGACAATTGTGCCACAAGTTTATATTCTGTAGAAAAGCGCCACTTGCTGTCCGGGACGCGGCCGTTGATGAGGATTTTCCTTTTGGTCGGGGTGTCTCCCTGTGCGACCCATTCAATATCAGCAAGAAGGCGACTTTTCCCAGAACCGGTTGGGCCGACGATACAGATCACCTCCCCCGGTTTCAGGATCAATTCAAGGTTTTCTGCTTTCCCCGATTTATCGTGACCACCAATGATTGTCAGCGTCTCAACTTTATCCATGGGATCGCTCAGAGCCAACATCCCGTCAAGAAAATCGTTCAGGCTCTGACGTAGCTGTTCTTGATTAATCCCCAAGTCTTCCAGATTGTCGGGATCAAGGTTGTCAAGGTAGTGCAGCAGACTATCAGTGCCTGGTTTAACGACTAACCCGAACGAGGTCAGGAAATCTTCGATATACGGATGATCTTGCAGAATTTTGGACATCGATTTATGTAATAGAGCTGTGTCTTTCATCAATTTCATCTTCCTTAGATATCCATCTTGCGGATGTTGCCGGTCTGGTATTCTTCCCCGATCCGGGTTTCACCGAGACAGTAGGAGCAGAGCGCCGCAGGCATAGAGAACCGCAGGACTTTTCCTTTCAAAGTTTCAATATCCGATGCCTCCTCAAACAGGCTGGTCAGCTCAAAGGCTCCCTGCCCGGTGATACCGTTGACATTCATGATGATGGCACCCGGATTGACCTGTTTGACCCGTGAGGAAAAAACTTCCCGTTCGGCTTGAGAGACGATATCGCCCTTGGTAATGATGACGATGTCTGCAGATTTTAACATCGGGCCGATTTTTTTTGGTGTGTTGATTCCACTGAGGTTGTCGATTACACAGACAGCTGTAATCTCTTTGATATGTGGAGAACAGCGGTTACAGAGTCCAGCACTTTCGCTGATCAGGTATTCACAATCATTTTCATGACCCCAGGTCACGCACGATTCAATATTACTGACAAAATAGTGATCGGGACAAAGGGCGCCCGATAGTCCTTTTTTGACCAACACCCCTTTTTTTGCATAAAGCTTATCATCATCGGTCAAAAGACAATCAAAT
>JASJGT010000166.1:0-3365 GCA_033791405.1 Desulfuromusa sp. | reverse complement strand
TGATAAACAGACGACTTGGATGAGCCATTGCTTTCAGTACTTTTGCTCTGGCTTCCAAGTGTTTTTTGCGTTTTGTATACATTCATTCTCCGTTATCTATTTGGCAATATAGCCAAATAGATAACGGCTGTCAATTTTTTTGGTGATTTCATATTGGGAAATTAAAATCGTAGTCATTTGTAGTCATCTTGAAAAACAAAAAGAGGCTACGCCAGATGACGTAACCTCTTGAATTTGCTGGTGCCCAGAGACAGAATCGAACTGCCGACACGAGGATTTTCAGTCCTCTGCTCTACCGACTGAGCTATCTGGGCAAAACGAAGTCCGTTTATAACTAAAGGGGCAGATACTGTCAAGGGAAAATAGCCTCCTGAGCTCTGGTGTTTTTTTGCTTGCGTGTTTTTTCTCCCTTGTGTAGTCTGCGTGACCAGAAAGAGGGAATAAATATGACTTTTAACGCTTCTTACTTTAGCTTTTTCTTTTGGTTTTTTGGCTTTTTTCAGCCGTCTGCCTTGGGGAAGGGTGTGTAAGGAGATTTTAGAATTTCGGATAACACAAACCATGGCGGAACGGCTAAACAGTTCTCCCGTGGTTTTCTTTTTTTGAGTATTTAAAATTTGAGGCTGCCGGGAATCCTGGCGGCCTTTTTGCCTTTACTGTCGCGCTGGCGACGAAGGAGAGCAAAATGATTATTGTTATGAAAAAAGGGGCCGAGAAGTCGGATCTTGTGGCTGTCGAAAAGAAGATTATCGAATTGGGATATCAGCCTCACATCATTTACGGTGAAACCCGCAATGTCATTGGCGCGGTCGGGGAGGAGCGGGGAAAAGAAAAATTGCAGACTCTGCTGTCAATGCCTGGAGTTGAGAATGTTGTCCCGATTCTGAAGCCGTATAAGCTGGCTAGCCGTGAAGTGCAGCCGCAGCCAAGTGAAGTTGAAATTGTTCCTGGGTTGGCCTTTGGTGGCAAAGAATTTGTGGTCATTGCAGGACCCTGCGCGGTTGAGAGTCGGGAGCAGATTTGTGAGACTGCTGTTGCGGTGAAGAAGTCTGGTGCACGGTTGTTGCGTGGTGGTGCTTATAAGCCGAGAACCAGCCCCTACTCTTTCCAAGGAATGGAGGAGGATGGCCTGAAATTATTGGCTGAGGCGCGCGAGCTAACCGGCTTGCCGATTGTCACTGAAGTTGTTAACCCCCGTGATGTTGAGCTGGTGGCTCGTTATGCTGATGTAATGCAGGTTGGTGCACGCAATACGCAAAACTTTGCCCTGTTAAAGATGCTCGGCCAGCTTGATAAGCCAATTCTTCTCAAGCGCGGTATGGCGACGACAATTCAGGAATTTTTGATGAGTGCCGAGTATGTTCTCTCTGAAGGGAATCGCCGAGTGATTCTTTGTGAACGCGGGATTCGTACCTTTGAGACGGCAACGCGGAATACTCTGGATATCTCTGCAGTGCCGGTATTGAAACAGCAGACCCATCTCCCGGTGATCATTGATCCTTCACACGCGACCGGTCATGCTTCTCTGGTTGCACCGATGTGCTACGCGGCGGCGGCGGCCGGTGCTGATGGCCTGATTGTCGAAGTTCATCCCTGCCCTGAAAAAGCTGCCAGTGATGGCCCACAATCGCTGCGGCCTGATGATTTTCAGATTATGATGGATAAGTTGCGGGCTTTTGCCAAGGTTGCCGATCGGGAAATGGCTTAACAATCCCCAAAAGAGGAAGTTATGTATTTTGTTCCCCTGTCACAATTGGAAAGTGTCGAGCTGCTGGTCCACAGTTTAAAGGCCGCGGCGGGTGAGGCGGATTGTACTATGTGTCCTGCGTATAAGGTCTGCATGAAGCAATGTTTGACGATCGCCCATTCAGTTGAACAGATGTTGCAGGATGGGACAATTCCCCAAGTGGGGAATAAGGAGGCTGAAGTTTCAGTTTTTGATCCTGATGATGAACCGAAGCCCCCTTCTTCTAAGGGGCGACTTAAAGTTGTAAAGTAAACAGGGGATTTCTGATTGTGGTATCAGAATGGAAAAATATGACAGAAAAAATTTACAATTTCGGCGCAGGACCGGCGATGTTGCCCGAATCGGTGATGCAAAAAATCCAACGGGAATGGCTCGATTTTCAAGGGATGGGTATTTCAATTATCGAAATCAGCCATCGGACCAAAGAATTTGTGGCTGTTATTGATGAGGCACAATTGTTGTTTCGAGAATTGACTGGATTACCGGATAATTATCGAATCCTGTTTGTCCATGGCGGCGCACGGATGCAATTTTCTGCCCTGCCATTAAATTTTTCCGGGCTGGTTCCATCAAGAAAATGTCTTTACGTCGAAAGTGGAAATTTTGCCGAGTTGGCAGCAAAAGAAGCGCAGGCTTTCTGCGATATGGAGACGATTGCCAGCAGTGCTGCGACCGATTATGATCGGATCCCTCAACTTGCCCACGATGCTATCAAGCAAGATGCCGCTTATTTGCATATCACCAGTAACAATACCCTTTACGGAACCCGTTGGAATCAATTTCCAGACACAGGAAATGTTCCGTTGATTGCCGATATGACTTCAGAGCTGTTATCCCGGCAGATTGATTACAACCAGTTTGGCGTTGTTTATGCTGGACTACAGAAAAATCTCGGGCCTTCAGGGATGGCGATGGTGATTGTCCGTGATGATCTGCTCGGCTATGCTGACGAGAAAACTCCAACACTGTTGAATTATACTCAATGTGCTAAAGATAATTCACTGACCAATACCACCAATACTTTTGCTGTCTATGTGATTAAGCTGGTGCTTGAATGGCTCAAAGAGCAGGGGGGCGTTGCTGCGATTGAAAAGTTGAACGAACAGAAGGCGGCTCGACTGTACCAGGTGATCGATAACAGCGATTTCTATTGTGGGATTGCCCAACCAGAACATCGCTCAATTATGAATGTTTCATTCAAGACGGCTAGCGAAGAACAGGATGCCAAATTTTTGCAAGAAGCTGATGCCGTTGGCCTTTATGCTCTTAAAGGGCACCGTAATGTCGGCGGTATTCGTGCATCGATTTATAATCCTATGCCGCCGGTCGGGGTGGAAAAACTGGCAAGGTTTATGGAGGAGTTTGAGCAGAAGAACGGATGAAACTGTCGGAAAACTTTACACAAAGAGACCGGGTACTATTTTGTCCGGCCTCTTTGTGTAAGAAAAACCGACAAATGACTGTTCTAATCGAAAGTATGACCTGATTCAGAAAAAATATTTTGCGAAGTTTTATATCCTAAAATGAGTGTAACGTATTGAAGATAATGCATTATTTTTGATATATTTTAAAATATGATTGCAGCGAACACATGGGTATATTGTTTTTATGGAAATAA